>CAZQDP010000068.1:0-12205 GCA_964592375.1 uncultured Eubacteriales bacterium
GGTACATAATCGGGAATGGAATTTCCTGAACCGATGGCGAAACCGCCCATGCCTATCATTTCATCCATAACCTGATGGGTGCGGCTGCGAATTTGCTCCGGTGAAAAGCGGCAGAGAATATCCGTATCAATTCCGCCGAAATTACCTATCCTGTCGCCATAACGCTTTGCCCAAAGGATGAATGGTGCTATGGCATCCTCATTGGAATGCTTTGCATTAATGCCAACGGTAGAGATCATATCTTCCATAATATCAAAAATACATCCACAGGAATGAAACAAAAAGGGTTTATTATAGCTTTTTATTTTCCCCACAATTTTCTTATACTGGGGAATGATATGGGCTTTGATATCCTGCGGCGCAAGCAGGGTGCCGGATTTATATCCAAGGTCATCCCCAAATCTGCACACACAAAAAAGTTCCCCAAACTCGCGCAGCAGCCGATCCCAAATTTTGAGCATAATATCCCCCATACGGACAAACAACAGTCCGTACAGCTCCGGATCATCCGAAGAAATATAGCATAAATCCATATATCCCACAATATCTTGCACACATTCAAATAGTCCAAGGCCTGCTCCGCCCACCACCTTCATGCCCGGCGGCAATGCCCTGCCAAGTGCGCTAAATAGTGGCGAGTGCAGCTCGAAAAAGCGATCCACAGTCTGCTCCCAAGGATATCGGTTATAATCCTCCATGGTTTTGATAACCCCATCTTTATGACTGCCCAGTGCGCCGGAGCCTTCCAGTGCACTGCCAATACTCAGCTCGTAGCTAACGGTGTCATACCCCATTTGCCTAAAAAATGCGCAGTACTGCGTAAAAAACGCCATCATATCCTGCTCTTTTTTGGACCAAGGACTGATGAAGGGTTGGTTCATTATCTCAGCCATGACTTTTGTAGATATGTTATGTTCATATAAAGGGATGCGTTTTGGCGTGCGATTATATGCCGCATCCACAAGGTTGGTATAATCAGGCATGAATTCTCTCAATGCGATTCCTCCCTCTTACGCTATTACATATTTTCAAGCGCCGCATAAATCATGGCAAAATACTGCTCATTCGGCACGTATGCAGGAACACTGTTCCCCGTTCCAAGTGCATAGCCACCCCTGCCGCTTGTTCTCTCCAGCATGGCTTTGGCGCGAGCATACACATCCTCCAGGGGCTTTCTAATGACATAGTCCACATCCATACCACCCAAAATGGCAATTCGATCATGGTATTTTTCGTACATTTCCTCCACGGGACAAATGTTGTCTTCATAAGAATGCTTTGCATTGTAACCGATGGTATTAATAATATCGTCCATCACCGGATCCAGCTTACCACAGGAATGAAGAATAGCAGGCCTGCCGGTGCTCTTGATGGTCTCTACAATTTTTTTATGCCATGGCACCACAAATTTTTGCATATCCGAAGTGGAAAGCATGGTCTGCGTGTTAAATCCCCAGTCATCATTAGAAATCATGGCACCCACGCCGTCAAATGCTCCGCATATTTCATAGTAACGATTGAGGCGAGTGCCCACCTGCTTAAAAATATCATGCACCAGCTCTTCATCATCCGCCAGCATAAAGCAAAGGTTGTCATATCCGGTAATGCCGATAACATTTTCAAGTACGCCGCCCGGCCCCCATATGACGATTTTCATCCCGTCCGGCAGTTCATTTCCCATGACCTTTAGTCTTGCATAATCATAGTCTTCCGGATTGGTCCATACAAGCTTTTCATAGCTTTCTCTATCCGTAACCAAAACGCCATCATTGAGTGATCTGGATGCGCTGCTATGGACCGCTGCTCTAGGAAACGCAAAATCCGAACCCTTTAAGGTGACAAAATCATACCCTGCATTTTTATATGCGGACATATTGATGCGAGCGGCTCTATGTTCATCTTGAGTAGCCAATGCTTTTTCATCTGCCAAAAGCTCATGGAGCGGTGCATTGAGAAAAAATTCAAAAAGCACCGACCGATCGGCGGGTTTTCTGTTTAGTATTTTTAGAAACTGGCCAAAGTCCGTTTTCTTCGGTATTTTTTTAATAAATTCCGGATGAAGGTTCTTTTCATTTAACATTTTTCTATCTCCTCATATACAAATTTCCCTATGTTCGCTATCATTATAATGCCTTTATCCCCTATTTACTACACAAATATACTCTTTTTATATTCAAATATCACCATTTTTAATGCATGGTTTAAATATATAACTGCACCCCTGCCGGCAAAGCCGCTACAGTTACCGTAACTTTAAATCAGAAAAGCCTGCCGTAATCGGCAGGCTTTTCTTGAGTGATTAAACATCCTTGTTTGAAATGGATATATTACTGTTCCTTGCTTACCTTGATGTTATCCCACCATAGCATTGTATCTTCTGCATTTGAGGTGCAACCAATCTGGATGCCGCCAAGGCTCTTGGCAGGATTTCTGAATTTAGCACCGGTTACCTCTTTTTTGCCGTTTACATACACATCCATGGTGTTGGTTGTCACATCAGCGTCAATTCTGATTTTATATTCTTTGCCGCTCTCGCAAGTGCCAAACTGATTCATTTGCCCATCTGTGAAGTAGGAGAAATATCCTTCATAGGCGAAGGTAGATACACAGAAGGTATTGCCATCACCAAGGAAGTAGGCAAGCATTGCACCGGAATTTTTACTGGTTTTGGAGAACTCTGCTTTAAAGTCAAATTCAATGGTTACCTTGCCGGTAAATTGATTGAATTTGCGAAGTGCCGAAATGAGCTTTCCTGCTTGTGCATTGACCTCCAGCTTGTTATCATCATTAATTTTCACATAGGAGCCGTTGGTTTGGTCTGTTACCGCAAAATCCCATGCATCTTGCACGAAGCTTTCCTTATCAAAGGGTTCATTGATCAGCACCTTATTAAATGCAACCGCTTCAAGCTCTTTTTCGGCGGTAAAGGTTTTATCATCGATTTCAATACTAACGGAAATAACTGATTTTCCAACGCCTTTTCCGACCGCAAAATTTCCGTCCACTACTACGGCTTCAGGGTTGCTGCTTTTAAAGACAGGATTTTCAGCCAATAGGCTATGCTCGCCGCCCTTTTCATCCACTGCTTTTAAAGATAGCTTGATTTTTTGGTCTTTTTCCAGCACATTGTCTGTGGTCATCAAAGTAATCTTTTCTGCCTTTCCGCCGGGCAGCTTAATGCTACCGTAAGTTATGTCTGCCGCACTGCCCACGCCGTACGTTCCAATGATGGGTCTTATCAATGCATTCGGCTTATTGTATACTTCATTTCCGCCTACTTTTACGATAAGCTGCCCGCCGGAGGATAACAGCTCTACCTGCGCAGCATCCATGATGCCTAAATCCGTAAAGGTGGGGATTTTGTAGTTATCCGTTCTTTCATATAAACGAAGGCCGATACCTGGAACGTTTACAACACCAACAAAAGCAGCACCTGTTGCAGCGTTTGCTCGGATCATCAGGCCGGTGCCGGGCTTTTCAACGCTGAGCTTTGCACCATATTCTTTTAACCCTGCAGTTGTAACCTGTTTAAATTTGAAGTCCTTCGGTGCGTACCCTGTCAAAAGATGTGCACCAATTCTTTTTATGGTTAAGTCATCACGATCTTCATTCCATAAGTTCTTTTTGTCTGAGATGGAAATAAATCCGTTATAATAAACAACCTCTTTGCCAAGACTCTCGGCAACGGCACGAATGGGCACCATGGTTCTGTCGTTAATAATCATCGCCGGAACGTCAATCTCCTTGACTGTGCCGTTGATTTTGATTTGCTTTTGGTTTTCCGTCAGCTCAATGGTCTTATCTCCAAGCTTTATAGTCGCAACAGGTTCATTCCAAGTAACATCTGCACCAAAGCTTTCCGCAATAAAGCGGATGGGCACAAGCACCCGGTCACTGATATTTACCGGCATCACTGCAGGATTTTTAGGGTCAATGCTTGTGAATTTGCCGTCTTTCATCGCAGTAGCGGAGCCTTCCTCCAAGATGACGGCTTTTTTGAGCTTTTCATAGTCGGGTAAAAATGGGAAGCTTTCGGTCAGTCCCAAATTGGAGTAGTCCATTTTTGCATCGTCAAACCCATCCATCCAAGATACATTCTCATATTTGCCGGCAAGTGGATCGGTTTCGTTCATTCTCACCTGTGTTTTGTCTGTAAACGTCGTTGGGGCTTGAGAATAGGAGCCGCCGGCCTCATTTGTGATTTTGATATTTTTGTAGCTTTGGCCAAAGCTCTGATAATCGTTGAAAATACCGTTTGGTGCCCAGTCCTTCATAGAAGGATGCGCATAGATACTGTCAATATAAAGATTTTCAAAATAGTTGGTGTTATACGGTTCCACTCCGAAGCTTACACCTGCAGAGTGGAGGGATCCGGTGTCGCCACTATCTTGATTGGTTTCATAGAACTTTGAATTCTTAATAATATTGTATCTGCTTCTGCCGCCGTATTTTTCATTGTTTAAATCCTCCGGTCTTGTAAACCATGCAAAGGAGCCGGCACCGCCGCGAACCGATACGGCATAACGAGGGCTGTTATACACCTCGACATTGGTCACAATATTCCCCTGACCGGTGAAAATATTCACGCCTGCGCAGTCAATGGAGTTTTCGCCGATGTCGTGAATTAGCACATTTTCAATTTTATTATACATATTCTTCTCGCCCACGCCCGACTGCATAATCACACCACTGTTGCCGATATTTTCAAATAAACAATTGGCAATGTAGTTGTATTTTGAAACACCTTTGATAAATACGCCGGTAAGGCCGGTATTTTTAAAGCGGCTGTTGATGATTTTTACTTCGGATACATTGTTTTCAAAAGTGATGGCACCCTTCCAGCCGTAGGCAGATACACCGCTTTCAAACCAACCCTTCATCGCCTTTACAAAATTGGTTTTTTCAAAGGAAATACCATCAAATATAAGGTTTTTCACCGGCGCATTGATGCCCTGCAGTACAAATAACTCCGTGGTGGTTGGGGCATAAATGGTGGTGTCCGTCATAGGGTCATTTCCCAAGGGGATATAGTATAGGGTTTTGGTCTCGGAATTGTAGTAAAATTCACCCTTGGCGTCTAAAAGCTCATACATGCCTTCTATGTAGTATCTTGCATTGAGGCCAATGGGGATGGCGGATTCTTTATACTGTGCAATAATCGTATTTGTGTTCTTATCGACACTTTCAATGGGAGAAACCCACATCTGCCAATCGCATTTATTCCAAGGCCATACAACAACATTGGCATCCTTATAGTTAGAAAAGGTAATGTTCTTTAAGTCTTCGGCTTTGTATATCAGCTTATCAAATGCCTTTGTGTCCGGATCATTTGTAAGCAAATACGGAGCCTTTGAAGTAGTATATTCTTTATTAAACTCACGATTTGGAAAACGAGCTTTAATGGCTCTTTGGTCATTTTCATAGAGGGTGTACAGTGTTTGCTCAACTTGCACCTTCCAGATATCTCCCTTGTCGCGTGTCCAGCCCGAAAGTGCCTTTGCGCCATAAATTCGAACAGATAAAGGGCCTTTCTTGGCCTTATAGATGACATGATATTTATCTTTTCCGCCATCTTGTTCCGTAAGATTGATGGCACTTTCCACATAGTATTCACCCGGAAGAATATTCACAACAATATCACCGGTCATATTGGAATTGATGGCACGAACGGCAGCAACGGCTTTTTCAATGGTTTTAAAGGGTGCACTCTCACTGCCACTTGCGCCGTCATTTCCGTTTGGCGATACATACAGATCCTTCATTACCGGATTTTGAGGAATAATATACTTAGACTCATCTGCCGGGGTATATACGGCGGGGGTAGGGGTAGCTTCTTGTGCTAAGGATTTTGAGGTTACGGTAGAAGCTTTGTCGCAAGCGCCTTCATATACCTTAATATTATCTAAGAAAAAATCACTTTCCGCCGTGCCGCTGGGTGTTCTGAAAATGATGTTATTGATCGCACCAAGGGCAGCGTTTCTAAATCCAAAAGCGGTCGGTGTTTGCAGCGCACCATTACAGTAAATGTTATACTTGGCATTTGCAGGGTCTACCTCGATGCCTACTCTCTGCCATTTGTTTGATATAATGCCGCTTCCCTTGCCTTTTTGCTCCGCTCCGTCAAAAGCAGAGATGGCAGGCGTAAAGGAAATGCCGGGGCCATATGGGAAAGCAGTGCCACTGGTCATGACAATCCACATACTGCCGCTACGAATAAAAAGATCCGCTTCCACCGTGAAAATTCCTTTTTGCTCCGGAATATTCACAAAAAGCTGACCCATGCTGGCATCACCTGTTTTTGTTGTGTCTGTTTTTGCAATTTGAAGTGCTTTTTCATTTCCATTCATAGGGTCCGTGGCCAATATCACCTTTTGATCGGCTGATTTGGTGATGTTAGCCGGTAAATCTTTTGAAAAGCCTTCTTCTAAAATCAATTTTCCCGCACCCAAAGTACTAAAACTGCCAATACTTGTAAAAATAATTGCCATCAGTACCAATGCACTAGTAAACTTTCTCATGTTTTTTCCCCCTAAAATATTTTTATGAACATAATTCAATTATACTCAAACACCGGGAGCTTGTCAAGAAATATGTTCGCCTGGCGGCGAAGAGGAAAAGAGATTGGATGGAAGATGGAAGATGAAAGAGTACGATGATGAGCCTCACTTGCCGGGGGAATTTGTCGCTACACTTGAAATGGAAAGAGAGCAGGATAGTTGGGAATTTGAAATATCATGCATAAGCCCCATGTTATGGCAATATTTATTGCGCTATCGTCATGCAAATTTACCAAATAATCAGGATTACTTTATACATAATACACAATAAATATGCTGTTTTTCTTTATGTGATTGACAAAAAAATAAAATGAATATATAATTAAGGTATTATGCATGATGCCTCGTGATTGGATAATTGGACAATTGAAGAAAATACATAGAAATCTCCACCTTTGGCAGCAATCTTTTAGCCCATTTATATCCGTATCCGGCACATATCATTAATTTTATTAGGAGGAAACAGTATGAAAAGGATTTTATCACTGGTACTTTTTGTTGTGATGCTCATATCGGTTTTATCCGGTCTTGCATTAGCAGCAGAGACCCCCATTGTATTGTGGGAAGAAAAGTTTGATGCAAAGAAAGTTGACGACCTTGCAGGAACTGCAAAGGACGGCTATACCATCAAAGAACGCGCAGCCGGAAACAATATGGCGGTGATTGACAAAGAGTTTAAGGATGCAGCTTCCTTTAATTCTTATCAATATGCTTCTTACAGCTTTAACGCTGCAAAGACCGGCGGAAAGGCAAGCTTTGAATATGAATACAAGCCGGATGCCGCTGCAAATAACGCTTTGTGCGTCTATTTGTTTGGTGAAGACGCAGATGATGCCGGTGTAAAAAATGCTCCCTTCCCGTATATCACCACCGTTTTAACTGCAACCGAGCTAAAATGCCAGCTCACGGCTACAGGTAGCCCTATTAGCCTTGGCGGCGCAAAGGATTTTGTGAAAATTAAGTATGAAATTGATTTGGACGCACATACATACGATGTATATGTAAATGGTACAAAAAAAGGGACAGCATGGCCCTTTAGGGAAGTTGCTTTAATGGGCAGCGCCTATTCTGCGCCTTCCCCCATCAATGGTGGCGTAACGCTTAAAAATGCAATCATTATGAATCCCGGTGCAACAGGCGATGGTCCTTTTGTTGCAAAATACGCATTTGATAATTTTGTATACAGCGCCATAGACGGCAAGGGTGCAGGCACAAATAGTGGCACAGGCACAACCACTCCCGCGGCGCCTGCCGCCACCGCAAAGCCGGTGACCTCCACCACGCCTGCTGCTGATATTGGCAAGGTTGTTTTAGAAGAAACCTTTGATAAGGCTACGGTAGGTGAATACAAAGAAAACGCAACCGCTCCACTGGAAGGCTGCACCGCACAGATCAAGGACAATGCGGGCGACAAATACCTGTATGTGGAGGATGCAAGCGATAAGGGTATGCACGGCTATTATAAAAAAATAGAAGCCCAGCAAGATACCTTTACCATCTCTTTTGACTATAAAATAGAAGAAGGTTCAAAAGGCGGCGCCGCTTTTTATATGTATGATAGCGCTTCGGCATGGCCGGCGGCACAGTCTATCTTCCTTAACTCCGTTATTGGCGGGTTTAACGGACCTACACAGGTACCAACAAGTGCTAAAATCGCTCCAAACACTTGGGTGAAAATCACTTCCATCGTCAATCCCAAAAGCGGTTCCTTTACGCTTTACGCAGATGGCGCAGTGGCTGCTCAAGATTATAAATTTAGAAACGCCGCTGCGACGAAAATTGATGCCTTTGGCATCACGGGAGATACCTCTACTGTACCTACTAAGTTTTCCCTTAATAACTTGGTGATCAAAA
The DNA here is from genome assembly GCA_964592375.1 of uncultured Eubacteriales bacterium. GTDB lineage: Bacteria > Bacillota > Clostridia > RUG12999 > RUG12999 > CAZQDP01. The sequence goes on from CAZQDP010000068.1 coordinate 8,412, forward strand.
AAGGTGCTATTGTTCCCGTAGGTGCCGCTACAACCCAGCCCACTACTCCTATCGTGGGAGGTGCAGGCACAGCAGAAATAATTCTTAACTCTTTTGACACTGCGGAAGCCGAGCTGAAAAGCAAATTTGGCAATTCCGTTGCCCTTTTGGTGGATGTTCCCATGGCAAGACTGGGTAGCAAATATGCGATGATTGACAGTGCAAATGCTGAGGTTCGCCCCTTTGTTTTAAACGACAGAACACTGGTTCCGGTACGCTTTATTGCCGAAGCTTTTGGCGCGAAGGTTGACTTTGAGGAATCCACCGGTAAAATCACAGCAACTGTAGGCGCAACAAAGGTTGAGATGACTTTGGGCTCGGATATCATGAAGATAAACGGCACAGAGAAGAAACTGGACGTTGCTGCAAATACATACAACGATCGCACCTTTATCCCGCTTCGTGCCATGGTGGAAGCCGTTGGCAAGCAAGTATTCTGGGATGACCGTGGCCTCATTATCATTAGCGATGGTGCGGCGATTACCGCTACGGATGAAACGCTTATTCAATATATCATTGCAAAAATCAAGGATGAAACCGCCGTACAGGTCGGTGGCAGATATTCCGATGTGTACATGACCTCTCGTTGGTACAGAGTAGATGGTCGGGACGGCCAATGGGGCTCGCTTGATGCGATGAAGCGCTTTATGGCTACTGCTGAAAAATGGGCGTATATTACAGAACCGGCACAAATTAAAAGCATCACCGATTTGGGACTGACCTTCCAAATTGGGATGAACTCAAATTTCGGAACCCCCGGAGTTACCGAAGCCAAATTATTTGACGGAAGCATCGCACAGGCGCCTTGGATGCCTTGGACACATATTTGGAGCTGTTCCAACAATCCGGGCTACTATGATTTCCTCAAGAATTATGCCACAAAGGCAATTGACAACGGCGTAACCCAGTTCCAATTTGATGACTGGGCCAACCTGGTTTCCGCTTCCACCTGGGGTGGCTGCTTCTGTGACCATTGTATGGCTGGTTTTACAACCTTCCTGAAAGAAAATTACACTGCAGATGATTTTGTAAAATGGGGTATTACCGATATTAACACCTTTAATTACAAAGCATTCTTAACCGAAAAGCATGGCGTTACAACAAATGCACAATATTTAGGCAAAAGACATTACCTGCCTATTGATAAGGTATTTGCTGAGTTTCTTCTGCAGAGCACAAGAAACCTGCACATCAAGCTTAAAACCTATATGAATGATTATGCTGGCAGACATCTGCTGTACACCCACAATACAAATTATGCCAATAGCATTCTGAACAGAAATAATACATTTGTTTACGATGTGCTAGACGGTGCCATGGGCGAGACCAATGCAGGCGCGATGGCTCTTGATAATATTGTAACCACAAGTGCGCTGACGAAGGCCATTAATAAGCCATTTGTCATCTCTCCTCTGCCCGAAAACGATCGTGCCATGGAGGTTATCCGCAATACCATTGCCGCCACCTATGCAACCGGCCAGTTCATGCTTGTGCCTTGGGATGCATGGCTTGTAGGCTCCACTCGTTACTTTGCTAAGACAGAGGAGCTTGAAGGATTATACTGGTTTGTTCGCCAGTATCCCGAGTTGTTTGATAATTATGAATCACCTGCAAGTGTTGGCGTTCTCTTCAATATGAACAAAACCACCGCAGCCATTGTGAAAAACACTTCCTTTGATTTATTTAAAAGAGGAATTCCATTTAAAGATGTCGTCACCCAGAAGGGCATTCCAAACTTTGATATTACGGAAAAGAACATGCAAAACGTGGAAGTGCTAATGGAAGCATCAGCACTTGCTGAAGTTGCCGCAAATGAGCAGGAGATTGTGAAAAACTCCGGCGTGAAAATGGTGGGCATGGATAGCATAGACGCAATAGAGAAAGACTATTGGGCTGTGAAGCTTTCCACTCCGATCAAGAATGTGAACGTTACCCTTCGTGCGAAGACCGATGCAAATGCACCCAAGGTTGTTCATGTCCTCAATAGCTCCGGAGCAGCAGTTGAAAATGTAAATGTATTGGTCAGCCAAAAGTACCTCTTTGGCGGCGAGGCGCTAACCGCTACATTATATGCACCGGGCACTGACCCAATCGTCCTTGATACCAAATTGGACGGTGGCAATTTGTCCATCTCCATTCCCACGCTTGGTCGTTGGGGAGTAATCAAAATTGCGAAAAACGGCGCATCACTCAATGAGAAATTTGCATTTATAGGCGGCTTCTCCGGCATGAACATCGGTTCTCGTCCATCGGAAGACATGGCAGTGCAAAGCGGCAATGATTTTGTATTCACCGCTCGCGGCAAGGGTCTGAATGTATCTACCGTGGCAGATACCACAGGCAATCAGGATCAGGCATCCTTTGCCTACAAGAACATCAAGGCCGGTGCACTTCGTTCCTATAGTGTGAGCGCAAAAACGGCGGATGCAGAAGGCATGGCAGGCGTGATGATGCGTGAAGAACCGACTTCAAACGCGAAATATGTTGCACTCACCTATCAGGCAGACAAAGGACTTCGCATTGCATACAGAGCGGAAATCAATAAGCCGGTTCAATATGTTGTGATCGGTAAGGATAAGCCGATGTATATGAAGCTTGTCAGAAACAGCGATAAAACCATTGCATATACCTCTGCAGACGGGCAGACCTATGCACCGGTAGGAGAAGCACCAATTACCCTTGGCAGTGCACTTTGCGGCGCAGTTGCAGCAAGCCCTACAGCCAATCTTACGCAGGTTGCTATTTCCGATGTGCAGGTCCAGCTTGGTGATTATGCCGCCACAGAAGGCATTAAGAGTATTGAAATTAAAAATGCAAAGCAGCTTTTCCTTGGCAAAGAATATGCCTTGGATGCTGCCATTACAGTGAGCTCCGGTAAAATTGTAACTGCCAAGGATGTTGACGTAAGCCTTGTAAGCAGCGATGCGAATGTTTTATCGGTCAGCAGCAACGGCGCTTTAAAGCCTCTTGCAGAAGGCAAAGCAACCATTACCATGAAGGCCTCCATTGGCAGCAGCACAGCGGAGAGCAAGGTCGAGTTCACCATTTCAAAGCCCGAACCTGTGGTATTTAGGGAAAACTTTGATAGCTACAGCGTAGGTGAAGTGCCCAAAGAGATGACAAGCAATAATACAGCAAACAAGATTGCCCCGGAAGGCAGTGGCAAAAAACTTGTGATTACCTCTGCCGTTGACGGACAAACTTCAGATATCAAGCTGCATCTGCCGGAACAGAGCAAAAAGGTTGCACTGGAATTCGACTTTAAAGCAAACTTTGGCAACAAAGAAACCGATACCGGCGCTAGGGTAGCTTATGTAGGACAAATGAGTCTTTCCTTAACAGCTAGCAAAGCGGGCTTTAGCTACTTCTATGGTACAGAGCAAAAGCAAGTTGCACCCATTGAACAGAATAAATGGTACAAAATTAAAATCGTAATGGATTATGAAACATATGTAGCTGATGTATATATTGATGGTCAAAAGGTGGTAGACCAAGGGATATTCAGAACAGCGGGCCTTGGCGATGCCCTTCAGCTTGGTGGCTGGCGTGTCAATCCGGATGTGTTTTATGAATGGGATAACATTACACTCTCTAACGTAGAATAAATAATAAGCTATTTCAAAACGCAGCAGCAGGCCAAAACGCCTGCTGCTGTTTTTTTGAGAGATTAGAAAGGAGAGTGAAGAGTGTGGATGTTCGGTTGCTGATTCTGTGCGCCAAAATATCCTCTTATTCATTTTGAAATGATAGAAAGC
>CAZQDP010000069.1:0-12112 GCA_964592375.1 uncultured Eubacteriales bacterium
TCAGCTTTTTAAAAAGGAAGTTGGAGTGCCGTTTACTGAATATATAAATAAGGTCAGAGTAAAAGCGGCAGTAAGACTTATTCAGAATGGACAATATTCGATTAAGGAAATTCATCAAAAGGTAGGGTTTAATAATTACAATTATTTTTTTAAAGTCTTTAAGGATATCGAAGGTTGTACACCAGTAAATTATTTAAAAGTTTATAAAAATGAATATTAAAATTGTATAGTATTTCTTTAAAATTTGTAGTCTTGTTTTTTTCCATATAAGCTATAATTTAATCATAGTTATAAAAATGAAGAGGAGGAATTATCAATGAAAAAATGTAAATCATATTTTTTAGTTCTGTTAATAGTTGTAATGGCATTATCAATTGGTTTTACAGGCTGCACTTCTAAAAACATCCAAGTGTTGCAATGGATGAGAGTGGTCCTTTCATCTGTATCAATCCTTTCTTTTTTTCTTTTATTATATAATAATCTTATCTGCTTGTCTTTATCAAATCATCAATATTTTTAACATTTATTGCTTTTTCATCTTCTTTGGTGTATACTCTTATTAACAAAGGTTATGCTACAAAATAAAAGAGGTGAAGATGATGGATTTTCATGCTATTTCTCCATTTGTCCGCATTGCGTTTAACAGCTATATTAAAGCACCCTGGCATTTGAAGCGGCGTGTCATTTTTGACTATGAACTGCTTTACATTAAAAAAGGCAATGTCGAAATCGGGTTCGACCACCGCATATATCATGGTACAAGTGGCGATATTTTTTTATTTCGTCCAGGGGTGCATCATTATATCAAAACCTTGGACGATACTCCCTTTCATCAACCCCATATGCACTTCGATTTATTCGAGCAGTCCGATAGCACCGAAGTAGGACTATCCTTTCAGCCTGCCGCCGCTATCTCTGCCAAGGAACTCTCTCACATGCGAGAGGATAATATCGACCTGTTTGGCATATCCTTTCCCGATAAAATAAACCTTCAAAATCTTAGTGAATTTGAACGCATGCTCTTTGCCATCATCGAAGAATTCGAACATCAACTGCCTTTATATAAGCTGCGTGCAAAGGCAATGTGTCTAGATCTTTTGATATATCTGGCGCGCCATTTGATGGACAAGGCCTGTGCACAGCAACCTAGACATCAAGCATTAGAAGATGTCTTTGCGTATATGAAGGATAATTATACCAAGGATATTTCTCTTCATACCCTCGCCAAAATGGCCGACATGAGTAAATATCATTTTACGCGTAAATACACAGCACATTTTCATGTCACACCCATGCGCCATATTCAAAACCTTCGTTTGCAAAAAGCCAAGGAATTGATTTCATTTACCAATTTAAGTTTAACTGAAATTGCTGAACTCGCAGGATTTTCATGTATCCACAGCTTTTCTCGAGCATACAAGAATGCATATGGTGTCATGCCCTCGTCGCTTCGAAAATAGCTGTTTTTTTTTGATGTGATTTTATCACAGAACTTTCTTTATCTCTATGGTATAATAAAATCAATAAAATGAAACGGAGATGGATGATAGATGAAACTAGATGTTGTAAAAAAACGTTGTCCCCAAAACCACATGTGCCCGGCTGTCCGTGTATGTCCAGTGGGTGCACTGTCTCAAAATGGCATGAGTGCCCCCATTGTTGACCAGGATAAGTGTATCATGTGCGAAAAATGTGTGCGTTTTTGCCCTATGGGTGCTTTGCAGGCAACTTGAATTTACAGAATTTACATGTCTTTACAGGAGTGTCTTCGCTTTTTTTGCGTTGACGCTCTTTTTTTGTTCATCATGTCAAAATGCCAAATTTATTCCATTTTATCATATTAATATCAGGTATATGCAGATGCATTTGCGCAAAAACTGATAAAAGAACTTTTTGCGCATCTTTTTAACTTTTAAAGCGCAAATCGGCAAAGCCCTTAGTAGACTGCATGAAAATGCATAGAGCGAAGGGCAAAAAGGAGCAAATGACAATGAAAAAATATATAAAAGTGCTGCTTATCACCATCCTTCTTTTCTGCATACTTTCCCCCTTATCTTATGCCAGCGAAGGATATGGCTGGTCGCTGACATATACCGTCCGCTCAGGCGATACGCTATCCTCCATTGCCGGCTCTTTTGGCATATCCGTCTCCTCCATTAAAAGTGCAAATAATATAAGCTCCAATCTTATCTATTCCGGTAGCAAGCTTAAAATTAATGTTGGTTACGACAAATACAAGGTGAGAAGCGGTGATAATTTATGGCTCATTGCAAAAAAATATGCCACCAGTGTATGGAAAATCAAACTATTTAGCGGTATTTCTTCCGATTATCTTTATGTAGGCCAAATTCTCAAAGTGCCTGCTGCGCCTCCTTCGGCAGCTGCGCCCAAACCGCCGAGTACAGGTGGAGCCCCATATATCACCTACACTACCCATAAAGTCGTTTCGGGAGATAATAGCTGGGATTTATCCATTCGCTACGGCATTCCCCAAAGCGAACTGCTTAAGGCCAACAAGTTAACCACAGCAAGTGTGCTTCGCCTAGGTCAGATCCTTACCATTCCTGTGCATCATATTCCCATCATGTCAACACCCGGTGCTAAGTATGGCGAGTATTTAGACTGGTGGAATGGCGCACAATATGTATTCCCCATTGGTCGCAATGCACTCATTAGTGATTATTATACCGGCACAACCTTTACCATCAAGCGCACCATTGGTGCTTCCCATGCGGACTGTGAACCGCTTACCTCCGCAGATGCGGCTGCCGCCAAAGCGCTTTGGGGTGGATACAGCTGGAATACAAGGCCCATCATCGTAAATATATCGGGCAGAAAGATAGCGGCCTCCATGAGCTTTATGCCCCATGGTGTTGAATATGTTGCCTCAAATGGTTTTGCGGGACACTTTGATGTTCATTTTAGAGGCAGTGTTCGCCATTCCGATGGCTTGGCAGACCCGTATCATGTGGATGCGATAAAGATTGCCGCAGGCGCAAAGTAAATTTCAAGATCAAAAGCAGGGTCATATCCGCAAAAGATACAACCCTGCTTTTTCTATTATCATACCCCTAAGTCACTGGTGCGCCAAAAATACCAATCATTTGATCTCTTAGCACAAATTTCGTTTTATCCCACCGCAAAATATTTTGCACATACCCAAGGCCATCCGCATTATACCTGCCGGCTACTTTTTGAAATGCTAGAAGCTCATACACCTTGTTTGACGTAAACTCCACCGGATACAGACCACTGAGCGGACCTACAAACCCCGATATCGGCTCTTTGAGCGTGCCGTCCGGATTGTAAATTTCATTTAAGTATTCTGCACCTTTATATGTCATATCCAATATGTATTTTGTTTGATTATACTGACTGACAACCTCTACACGATAATTATTTTTATATGTAACATCATACAAGAATAACTCATTATATACATCTGAATCAAAAATCAGCTTCGGTGTATTTTGTATAAAGGTATAGATATAATCATATGTAAATGCCCCGCTCCCTCCAGAATCAATGCGCACCAAAATGTCGTCAATTCCATCCCCTGTGAAATCTCCCAAAAATAAGGTAGGGCTATACCCCACATTCTGCGCTAGATCTATTTTAGTGAACCTCCCTGACTTTCCATCCTGCACAATCAGCGTAATGTTCTGAATGAATGGACTATCAGTCGTTGTTTTTCCGGTTAAATATACATTATCGGGCACGCGATCTCCGTTTACATCCCCCACTGCGAAAGCCACCACTTTTGTATTCATCATCTCGCTACTTGTTAAAAACTGATTCATATAATCCCCCCTAATGAAATCATAGACTTTATTCTATCATATGATTGTGCAAAGGAAATTGATAACACATTCAATAAAAACATCTTAAGCCATACATAAATTTCCACAATTCATGAAATATCGCAAAATCAAGAGAAATACTCCAAATAACGGAGCTATGAGTATTTATTTTCATTAAATGCCAATATTTCACTGAATTTGATATGTCTTTGCATTTGCCCTTCACGTCTTTTTAAAGTAATATAGTATATGTGTTTAGCACTCATCAATAGCGAGTGCTAACAATACACTAGCAAGTGAAAATAAAATATCACCTGAATGCATTTTATATTTCAGGTATAAAAAAAGAGGAGGTAATATCTATGACAATCAAACCTTTAGCAGACAGAGTGGTTATTAAGATGGTTGAATCTGAAGAGACCACCAAGAGCGGCATCGTTCTTCCCGGCACCGCGAAGGAGAAGCCACAAATCGCCGAGGTAGTCGCTGTAGGACCCGGCGGCATGGTAGACGGCAAGGAAGTAAAAATGGAAGTTGCGGTTGGCGACAGAGTCATTGCAAGCAAATATGCCGGCACCGAGGTTAAAATTGATTCTGTTGAGTATACAATACTCAAGCAGAGCGATATTTTAGCAAAGGTATAAACGTTTTGGCAGTAAAAAATATTATCCGCATAAGCGGGAGGAGGTAATTGAAATGGCAAAGCAGATATTAAAGGGAGACGAAGCAAGAAAGGCCTTAGAGCGTGGTGTTAATGCACTTGCTGATACAGTTAAAATTACTTTGGGACCTAAGGGAAGAAACGTGGTTTTGGACAAGAAGTACGGCTCACCGCTCATTACCAATGACGGCGTAACCATTGCCAAAGAAATCGAACTGGAAGATGCATTTGAGAACATGGGTGCTCAGCTTGTGAAAGAAGTTGCCACAAAAACCAATGATGTGGCAGGCGACGGTACAACCACGGCCACCTTACTTGCACAGTCCATTATCAGAGAAGGTCTGAAAAATTTAGCAGCCGGTGCAAATCCTATTATTTTGAAAAAGGGTATTGCAAAGGCTGTAGACGTTGCAGTAGAAGCGATAAAATCCAGTAGTGAAAAGATCAAGGGCAGAACTGATATTGCAAGAGTTGCTTCGATTTCTGCAGGCGATGAATCCATCGGTGAACTGATTGCAGATGCAATGGAAAAGGTAACCAGCGATGGCGTTATTACGATTGAAGAATCCAAAACTGCCGAAACCTATTCCGAGGTTGTTGAAGGCATGCAGTTCGACAGAGGGTATATTACCCCATACATGATCACAGATGCAGAGAAAATGGAAGCAGTACTGGATGATCCTTATATTCTCATTACAGATAAGAAGATCTCCAATATTCAAGATATTCTGCCCATCTTAGAACAAATCGTACAACAGGGCAAGAAGCTGCTTATCATCTCTGAAGATATGGAAGGCGAAGCACTATCTACTTTGATAGTCAATAAGCTCAGAGGCACATTTACCTGCGTAGCGGTAAAGGCTCCCGGCTTTGGCGACAGAAGAAAAGCGATGCTGGAGGATATCAGTATTTTAACAGGCGGACAGGTCATTACAGATGAAATCGGTCTTGATCTCAAAGAAGCCACCATAGAACAATTGGGTCGTGCTCGTCAGGTAAAAATCCAGAAGGAAAACACCATTATTGTTGACGGCGCAGGCAACTCCAAATCCATTGCAGACAGAATTGCTCAAATTAAAATTCAGATAGAAGAAACCACCTCTGATTTCGACCGTGAAAAGCTTCAGGAAAGACTGGCTAAGCTTTCCGGCGGCGTCGCTGTTATCAAAGTAGGCGCAGCGACCGAAACGGAAATGAAGGAAAAGAAGCTTCGCATTGAGGATGCACTCGCAGCGACCAAGGCAGCTGTAGAGGAAGGCATTGTTGCAGGCGGCGGTACCGCTTATATCAATGCAATACCAATGATTAAGAAGCTCGTAGAGAAGTCCAGCGGAGATGAAAAAACAGGCGCTTCCCTTATCTTAAAGGTGCTTGAAGAGCCGGTTCGTCAGATTGCGGCAAACGCAGGCGTGGACGGTTCGGTAGTGATTGAAAAGATGAAAAATTCCAGATCCGGTGTTGGCTACAATGCCCTGAGCGAAAAATATGTTAATATGATTGAAGAAGGCATTGTTGACCCTGCAAAGGTAACACGCAGTGCACTTCAAAATGCAGCGAGCGTAGCTTCCATGGTTCTGACCACCGAAAGCCTTGTTGCAGATATTCCGGAAAAAGAACCTGCTCCTGCCCCCGGCATGGGTGGCGGCATGGGCGGCGGCATGGGAATGTACTAAGCCGCTAAGATATAATGGCAATGCTGTTATAACATCGCACGATAAATCAACAAGAGCACCTCGCATCCTTCGGTTTCATTCCGATGGCAAGAGGTGCTCTTTTCATATATTGGCGGCAAAATAAAAAACCCTCACTTTATGAGCATACTATTTTTGTTAGCGCAGCGATTTTCCCCTCCGACGGGGGCTTCGTATTCTTCAGCGAATAAGGAATTCCTAGTTTCTCCCATTTGTATGCACCCATATCATGATATGGCAAAAGCTCAGCTTTGATGAGGGAGGTGCCTTTAATCAGATCCCTCAGTGCTTCTATTTGCGCTGCGTCATCGTTTATCCCCGGCAAGATGACCTGCCGAATGATCACGGGCATCTGAATTTGCTTTATATATTCCAAAAATGCCAGCGTGTTTTCAAGTCTTGCGCCTGTAAGCTCAAAATAAGCTTTTGCATTTGTATGCTTGATATCTAAAATTACAAAATCACAAAACGCAAGCGCAGATTTCACCTGCTCATTTAAATAAAAACCACAAGTGTCCACCCCCACATTGATGTGCACCTCACGCAAGGCCATCAGTAGCAGATGGACAAACTCTGCTTGCATAAACGGCTCACCACCGGATATAAGCACGCCGCCATATTTTCCGAAATATGGTCGCAATCGTTCCACCTTTTCTACAATTTGCTCCACCGTAAAATCGGAGCCACTATTTTTCTCCCAGGTATCGGGATTATGGCAATAGCGGCAACGCATAGGACAGCCCTGCAAAAAGATTACGCAGCGCAGCCCAGGGCCATCCAATGCACCCATTGTTTCAATGGAATGTACGCTTGCTACCATGTGATATCACATTCTTTCAAAAAATGTCCTTGCAATAACTTCCTCTTGCTGATTTCTGCATAGCGAATTAAAATTCACCGCATAACCCGATACACGAATGGTCAAGTTCGGATACTTTTCGGGATGTTCCATTGCATCCACCAAAGTGTCTCTACATAGCACATTGACATTGAGATGATGGGCATTTTGACCAAAATAGCCGTCTAAAATACTGACTAAATTTTGAGTTTGAATCTCTATGCTCTCCCCTAACGTGTGTGGTGTCACAGAAAAAGTACAGGAAATACCATCTTTACACGCGCAGTAAGGCATTTTCGCAACAGAATTTAGGCTTGCCAGCGCACCCTGGGTTTCCCTGCCGTGCATGGGATTGGCACCGGGCGCAAAAGGCATGCCCATTTTTCTGCCGTCCGGCGTTGCCCCCGTCTTTTTACCATACACTACATTAGAGGTAATGGTAAGGAGCGACAAGGTATGCTCGGCGTTTCGATAAGTCTTATTTTTTTTAAGCTGCTCTATAAAATTTTCAGCAATCTCTTTTGCCATGATATCCACCCTGTCATCATCATTCCCAAACTTTGGAAAATCGCCTTCAATTTTAAAATCGCTAATAATGCCTCGCTCACCTAAAATGGGTGTTACCTTTGCATATCGTATGGCACTGAGCGAATCGCATGCAACGGAAAGCCCTGCCATACCAAAGGACATAAATCTTTCTACGCACGTATCGTGCAGTGCCATTTGGATTTTTTCATAAGCATATTTGTCGTGCATATAGTGAATTACATTCATGGTATTAACATATAAAGCGGTTAGCCACTTCACATATACACCAAACCGCTCTATCACATCAATATATTGTAATGTGCCACTCATCACGGGCATTTTTGGACCAATTTGTTGGCCGGATATTTCGTCTGCTCCGCCGTTTAAAGCAACAAGCAGCAGTTTTGCAATATTGCACCTTGCTCCGAAAAATTGCATCTGCCGGCCTACCTTTGCAGCGGATACACAGCAGGCAATTGCATAATCATCCCCAAAGCTTGCTCTCATCTCCTCATCGTTTTCATACTGCAACGAATCCGTTTCGATGGATAGCTGTGCACAATATTTTTTAAACGCTTCCGGTAGCCTTGGTGACCATAAAACGGTCAAATTCGGTTCGGGCGCCGGCCCTAAATTGTGCAAGGTATGTAGAAAACGATAAGATGTTTTTGTAACCATGGGGCGTGCATCCTCCCCCACACCTCCGATGGATTCAGTAATCCACATGGGATCCCCTGCAAATAGCTCGTTATATTCCGGTGTTCTAAGCTGCCTTGCCATTCTGAGCTTCATCACGAAATCATCAATGATTTCTTGGGCCTGCTCTTCACAAAGCACCCCTTCTGTCAAATCTCGTTCAATGTATATATCCAAAAAGGTGCTGACCCGCCCAAGAGACATCGCAGCCCCATTCTGTTCCTTGATTGCGGCCAAATACGCAAAATAAATCCACTGCACCGCCTCAAGGGTGTTTTTTGCCGGCCCTGCAATGTCAAGCCCATATGCTGCCGCCATGTCTTTTAGCTTGCCTAAAAAGTCAATCTGCCGAAAAACCTCTTCGCAAAGGCGGATATTTTCCTCGTCCATGGCTTGTTGGCCCAGATTATATTTATCTTCCTTCTTTTTTTCAGTGAGATAATCAACGCCATAAAGTGCAACTCGCCTGTAATCCCCAATAATTCTTCCGCGCCCATACGCATCTGGAAGCCCTGTGATAATTCCGCATTTACGCAGATTTTTCATTTCATCGGAATATACCCGAAACACGCCGTCATTATGGGTTGTCCGATAGTGAAAAAGCTCTTTAATCTTATCTGAAATTTCATATCCATAGGCATTGCAAGCCTGCTCTGCCATGCGAATTCCCCCGAAAGGATTGACTCCTCTTTTCAGCGGTCTATTGGTCTGCAGTCCGACGATAATTTCCTTATCCTTTTCAAGATAACCCGGCTGGTAATTTAAAAGAGAGGATACCGTTGTGGTATCAATATCCAGTACGCCCCCGAAGCTTTGCTCCACTTCTCTGAGCTTTTGATATTTCTCATTCATATAAAGTGTTCTTTTCGTTGCAGGCTTTAAAAAATCTGCACTTCCCATATAGGGTATGTAATTTTCTTGTATAAAGCAGCGAACATCCACCTCATTTTCCCAGTTGCCTTTGTGAAAGCCTCTCCATGCATCCTTTTGCTGGGTATTCTGCCCATTTTTCATTTGACTTCACCTCTTGCCATCAATCTCCTAAAATCCTTACCTGCAACTTGCTATCTATGTTTTTATTATACTACTTTCCCACCTTTTTGTCCACAATCAAATGTTATAAAAAGCCATAAAAATTGGCAGGATTTTCATGAAATATAACCTTCCACGAAAGATTTGTAAAATGACACAATTCATGAAAGCGCCATATACTATAATGAGTTTTATTATAAGTGAGGTGATTATTATGCCCTACGACGCATTCCCATACGAGCTCCCCCCGCTTCCCTATGACTATGATGCCTTGGAGCCTTATATTGATGCCGAAACGATGCACATTCATCACGATAAGCATTATAAGACCTACATAGACAATTTAAACAAAGCACTAGCTCCCTATGAAGCAATTCAGAAGCTACCATTGCCACAACTTCTTAAAAATGCCGCCTATCTTCCAAAGGCGCTTAGCACCGCCGTAATCCATCATGGCGGCGGAGTGTATAACCACCAGCTCTATTTTCAAACCATTGGCCCTCCCTCGGGACACTCCGTGCCATCAGGCTCTCTTGCCCGGGCAATTGATAAACAATATGGTAGCTTTGAAAACTTTAAAAAGGAGTTTACCGATCGTGCCAAAGCAGTATTCGGTTCAGGCTATACATTCCTTGTAAAAACACCTGAGGGCAAAATAAAAATTGTGAATACTGCCAATCAGGACACACCGTTACCACAAAGCGATTGTCCAATCTTTGCTGTGGATGTATGGGAACATGGATATTATCTCAAATACAAAAATCGGCGTGATGAATATTTGGAGAATATATGGAATGTCATCCAGTTTGATAAAGCAGAGCAAAATTATCAGCAATGTAAATAAAAAGAAAGGCAGGAGCGAATGACCCTGCCTTATGCTTTGTTCTTCTATCAATCGCTCTCTTGCACCTTTTCCATCAGCTGCTGCACATCCGTTATCGGTGGCAGACATGTCTTCCCTTTGCAGACATATGCTGTAGCATTGCCTGATATCTTATCTCCTTTTTTGATGGTCATAAATGGGTTGCATCGGCTTTGCACCTTTATCATATCCTCAAACCCATTCCCATCAGTAATTAAAATTTGCGTGCCCCCATGTGCCCTATATATTTCACTCCACATCAAGGTGGCAAATGCCTCCGGATATGCATGAATTTCTTTAGAAAGCCCACTGCGTACGCTTTGGACAAGCTCTAAATATTTTGGGTCGCCCATCACATGGGACAGCTTCAAAAACATATTAATCGTTATGCTACAGCCTGATGGCAAAGCGCCATCATATATATTTTTTGTTCTTACCGGCAATGACTGCGTATCCCCTCCGGTGAGATACAACTTCCCATTTTGATAAAACAGCTCTGTGATTTTGTCAGCGTAAAAAATCGTTTTTTCAAGCCATTTTGCTTCCAAGGTCGTTTGATATAATTCAAAAAATCCCCATAACACATAAGCATAATCATCCAGTGTTGCCTTACTGCCAAGCAGGTTCTGCCGAAATCCAACATAGAGGCGTTCACTCTTTGTAAGCATATCGCCAAAAAAATCTGCAAGCTCTTCTGCCTTTTGTGTATATAGTGGGTCAATAAACCGCGCTGCCATGCATAGTGCCACAAGCATCAACCCATTGACTCCGGTCAGCTGTTTATCATCGCGAAATGGAGAAATTCTCTTTTTTCTATGCTCGTATATCGTCATTTTACATCGCTGTGCGAATTCCTCATCCACCTCTTGCACCCCAATCAAATTGGGTATGCTTTTCCCTTCAAAATTTCCCCGATCTGTAATTTGATACATCATGCAAAATCTCTCGCCATCTGCATGACCTAAGATTTGCTTGATTTCCGATGGGGTATAAAGATAATATTTTCCTTCCACTCCCTCACTATCTGCATCTTGGGCTGTAAAAAAAGCGCCATCTTGGTACATTTCCGCAAAGCAATAGTCCAAAATAAGCCGTGCAGTCTTTAAATAATGCGGTGCAATTAGCATCCCAGCCTCAATATAGGTGATGATCAGCATTGCATTATCAACCATCATTTTTTCAAAGTGAGGAATGAGCCATTTTGTATCTGTTGAATATCTGCAAAACCCACCACCGATATGGTCGAAAATGCCACCCTGATACATCGCATCCAAAGTCTTTTGCACCATTTGCCCCGCTACTTCATTTTTGGTATAGACATAGTAACGCAGTAAAAACAAAATATTTTGAGCAGATGGAAATTTAGGCGCATTTCCAAAGCCGCCATACTCCTTGTCAAACCGGGATTTAAGGCCTTCAAATACACGATGAATCATATTGGGGTCAATCTCTCCCCCTTGCGCCTCTTGAGGGGATATATGCTTTATGATTCGCTCCGATACCAATATCACATTGCTTTTATTATTTTGCCACTGCTCCGCAATGGTGTGAAGTACTGCCAAAAACTTGTCTTTCGGAAAATATGTTCCTGCATAAAAGGGCTTCTTGTCATAGGTCAAAAAGCAGGACAATGGCCAGCCACCCGCTCCTGTTAATGCCATGCACGCCTCCATATACATATGATCCACATCGGGCATTTCCTCACGATCCACCTTGATACTGATGAAATGTTCATTTAAAAGCTGTGCCACCTCCATGCTTTCAAAGCTCTCTCTCTCCATCACATGGCACCAGTGGCAAGCAGAATAACCAATGCTTAAAAAAATAGGCAGGTTTTTCTGACGTGCTTTAGAAAATGCCTCCTCCGTCCATGGATACCAATTCACCGGATTATATGCATGTTGCAGTAAATACGGAGATTTTTCATCGCTTAGTCTGTTGGGATTTTTACTTTGTTCATGATCATGCAAAATAACACCTCCTTTTTTGCTATTATTTCCATTT
>CAZQDP010000070.1:0-3042 GCA_964592375.1 uncultured Eubacteriales bacterium
CTCAGCTTAAAAGTGCACCGCAAGGCATCCATTTTAAAGTGTATGAGTTGTAAAATGTTTATAATTCCATACCCACTAAAATCTTTTTTAGTGCCGCCATCTCTTCCCTAGACAGTGTAATACCCTTGCCCATTTTCTCTCCGTCCGGCGCCCACTCTCTAATATCAAACTTAGGCTCACGATCATTCCAACTTATCAGATTGAGCTCTTTGGCCCAGCCTTTTGATGTCTCGGATAGTATGCCGATTCGCTCCACAACCTCATATTTAATTTCTGGCATATTCCCCCAACTCCTTTTTATCATTTCAAAAACTTTATTTTACTTTGTTTTTAAGCTTTGATAATGATTTTACCACAACATTTGCCATTAGTCAAGTTTTTTCTGTATGCAAAAAATATAGAAATAAGAGGCTATGATTTATTTGTCTACTTCTTGCATCAGCCGCAAAATCATGGCGGCAATCTGCTCTCTTGTTACCTTTTCATCAGGCCGAAAAGATCCATCCGGAAAACCCTTTAATATGCCCGCCGCGGCTGCCTTTTCAATGGCTGCCGCAGCCCAATGCGCTTTGCTGTCGCTAAAACTGATTGGTTCTGTGCCAGGCTCACTATCCTTTAGCAAGTTTGCTATCATTTGCGCCGCTTCTGCTCTTGAAAGCGTTGCATCTGGATCAAAAATCAAATCACTTCTTCCCGTCACAATATGATTTTCTACTGCAGCTGCAATGTATTCCTGTGCCCAATGCCCCTGAGTGTCCACAAATGACGGCATTGTATTGCTTGAGCGCTTTGTCGCTCTTACCATCATGGTTACTGCCTCGGCTCTGGTCACCGGCCTTTGAGGCTCGAAGGTATCGGAACTGGTGCCTCTAATATATTCAAGTGAATAAGCAGTAGCAATATCCTCTTTTGCCCAGCTATTGCCTACATCTTCGAATGGACATCCGCCAAGCCACAAGCGAGTATTATCCCATATGCCGCTCCCTTCCTGTCCCATGCTCCAACTGGCACTGCCTCTCAAATTGTACTCATTAATGAGCAGTAATTTTTCTTTGATGGATTTCGGATTTTCATACCAAATGGTGTACGTGCCAATATCCCAAGTGCGGCCACCGATAACAGGTTTTACATCTCCTTCGCTAATGGTGATGTTCACCACAGGCGACTTTTTCTCTTCATCAAACGATAGCCTAGAAGGATATTTTGATATAAGGCTTTCTACTTGGCTCATGCTAATGCCATATCCCCCTGCCGCTTCATTATCCTTCCAATATCGGCCATAAAACGGTATGCCTACCATAATTTTATCAGGCTCAACAAACCTCAGTGCATACTGAATAGACTGCTCCACAAAACCAATGCTTGCAACAGGTCCGGGCGACCCATTCTGCCAGCTCTCATCATATGCCATAATCATGAGATAGTCTGCATGCTCCGAAAGTGCTTCGTAGTCATATGAGCCCTGCCAGCCATTGCTCCAACTCTTCGGATTGGCGGCCACCGCCACCGAAACCTCTTTATATAAAGGAATTTTTGTTCTGAGTAGCCGCACAAAATCCGTGTATGCATCCCGGTCTTTTTCAGTGAGATTTTCAAGGTCAATATTGACACCATCCAGCCCATATGCCTCTACGATATTTGCAATGTCTTGCGAGAGCTTCTCGCGATTAGAAAGTGCAGCTCTTCCTGCTTCTCTGTCCCAGTGATTGCTTAAAAAAGGTACTATACTTACTTCGGTCGTTTTAGCCGCTTTGATAAAATCTTCATTGAATAGTGCCGATAAGATTAGCTCTCCATCTTGCGTAATATCAAAATAAGATGGTGCAACCACATCCAGCGCTTCCTTATTTTCTGTTAAGCTCGCAAGTTGCGAGGCAGGGCTTCCGAAATACAGATAGGTCATATTAAATTTATAGGTCTGCTCAGCCGGCAGAACAGCGGAATAGACCTCCTGTGCTATCAATTGAGGATACGCAGGAATGGTGATTTGAACCAATCCGAGAACAATGGCGCCCGTTATTATTTTAACGGTTGCCTTTTGAACTTCAGGGTATTTTGCCTTTATCAGCGCAATGAGCTCCACAGCAAATTCAGAGCGGCATTGATACGAACTATTGTAAGTGAGCTCTGTTGCAAACTCCGTTTTATACCTACCGGATAAAAATACATAAAGTACATCCGCATTGTTTTCACTTCGCAAATAGATTGCAGAAATATAAGGCATAATACTAACCTCCGATTTTTCCATCTGGTTAATATTATGCCTTATCTGTTTTAAATTATGAAATTATCTAAAAGAATTGTTTAATATTTTACATTTCCTAGTATAATTCCGGCAGGGTCTTTGCCCGACCAATCGTTGGTGGAAGCATCCAGTTCTCCCTTACCACCGTTTAATATGGCGTAAGCCTGGGCAACGCCGCCAGAGTTTACAAATCTGCAATCGGAAATGGTGATGGTGCTTGCATCTACCATGCTGCGAACCCATACCCCCGTTTCTCCTGTAGAGGTGCGATTGTAATTGACACTAAGACCATTGATGTTTGCCTTATCCGTCATCACTACAATTGTCCCGATAATAAAGACTGTATCTTTGTTTACCCCTTTGATGGTTACCGGTTTTGTCAAAACCACATTTTTGCGATAAATCCCATCGCTAACCATAATGGTTCCTCCACTGATAACCGCATCTGCCGCTTCTTGAATGCTTCCAAAAACGTCCCTTCCCACAACAAAGCTCTTTCCGTCAATTTGAATGATTGTGCCTTCTGCAATTCCACTGACACCATCCTCCACCCACGCAAAATCTACAATACCTAAAGGTGTATCGCTGGAATCTGCGGGTAGCAAATTACTTCTGATTTGAAGAAGCATTGGCTCAATTTCGGCCGGTGTTATGGTTGGTGTGGCTTCCGGCTCCGGTGTGTCAGTTATAGCCGGTGTTGGGGTTACCATCAGCAAATCAAAGGTTGCAACAGGAGTAGGTGATGGCGTAGCGGACAAAGTGGGCGTTGCAGTCGGTGCTTCGGTTGGTGTTGCTGT
>CAZQDP010000070.1:3142-12102 GCA_964592375.1 uncultured Eubacteriales bacterium
GTTGCTGTTGGCAAGGGCGACTGCGTTGGCACCGGCGATGGTGTTTCTGTTGGTGCTGGTGTTGCCGTTGCTGTACCCGGAGACAGTTCCGTTGGCAACGGGGTTTGTGTTGGGGTTGGTGTCGGCGTTGGTGTAGGAGTTTCGGTAGTAACTGCCGTAGGCGTTGCGGTTGGCGTTGCCGTTGGGATGGGTGTAGGTGCTACATTGTCGTCCTCAAAGCGGTTCATGCGCTTGATAATCACAACATCTCTTGCCCAAGTTCCTTCCTCGGCACGCACATAGACAAAATCGCCCATGTCGCTATATACCGAATTATCTGCATCTTTATCTGCTTCAATATCACCCGCATCCCCAATACCAACTTTTAAATTGGAGTAGTTGAGCGAATCGTAGATATATACATTTGTCTGGCTGTTCACAAGATATACATCCGTGGCATTTTGCATTCTGTCATCTGCCACAAGTGCAATCCGATTATTATAGCGGCTACGCACAAGACCATACGAGTATTCATTATTGTATGAATCATTTTGGGGTGCAAACCGTACCACTTCGCCGTCTGCAAATGGATTGATTACCGCATCCTTGTTGTGGTCGATGGCCGTCTCCGGTCGCATGAGCAGTGCAATTTCATTGATGGCATCGTTATAGCCTGTTGCGAACTGTATGATATCTCCCTTTGTGAGTTCCGAAATGCTAGCGCCGGTTTCCATATCAAAAATTCTCTTGATCTCATCTTCCAAATAGTAAACCGTCTTCAACTCGCCGTTATAATATCCGGTGATCCGTCTTATATAGTCGCCATTTTTATCTATTGCTCTGGATGTGCCCGATACAATCATGATGCTGTTGTTATACTGCAATCCACCGGACATTTGGAAGCCCATTACGGCAACGGCATTCTGTGAATCAAGATCAACCACAGCATATCCGCTATATACCTGCTCATCCACCAGCGAGGATGCCTTAATCACGGAAATGTCATCCTCCGTGGCAGTGTACAGATTTGCCTCACTCACATCCACATCAAATATAATGCTACTTTTCGCCGTGTAAATACCGCTGCCCAGTCTGCTAATTTCGCTCTGGTAGTCGTCATTAAATGAAGTGTATCTGTAATCCGATCCGATTACATCCGCAAGTCCAAGGTTAAATCCTATTTTATAAATTTCACCCGATGAATTGAGGGAATAGCTAACCATTCCGTATACACTTACCACACCATCATTCACCAGACCATGACCGTTTGGCAAATAGGATGCCCAGTTATTCATGATATTTTCCGCTTCAATGGTCGAGGTCGCACCATTAACGTATACCCTTGATGCAAACTTCATGGTTTCCCAAATATTATCAGCGCTCAGAAGACGAACCTCCACATCGCTGGTAAATGATCCAGTTTTCGCCATCTTTGTTACAAAACCAAAGTCTGAACCAAATACAACGCCGGAGCTATCGACAAAGATAATCTCATCTCTATCATTGAAATAGAATACCCCTTCACACCCTACTTTTATTTCGTCATCTGAAACGGAATATTCGTAGCTCTTTCCATTGATCTTCAATATATCGTTTTCATAATCCACTTCGGTGATCATACCACCAATTGTCGCGTTTTTCACAATGGTAACGGTGCCCGAGGTAAGTTTTTTGTCAGAGGCGAGCCTCGGCCCACATATGCTGAGCACATCACCCTCTTCAATATAGCTAAAGTCTACCTTTTTGCCATCTTTCATAATCACAAACGAAAAGTCTTCGTCCTCTTCATCTAGTATAATTTTACTTCCGTCCTTCGCGTCTACTCGATAGCTCTTCTCGCTGATGCTCTCTACAATCATATCAATAAACTCATACACGAAAATAACATCATACTCAAGGTCCCCATCACTGTCTAAAATCGTGATATAGCCATTGAACTCATCTTCAATCATTTCGGATAATTTGCTAAGGCTCATGTCTTCTTCATTATTATCATTATAATAAAATACGATGTTATCCTCATCCAGCCTCACCTCATCGGTTTCGTCCTCGTCAATATCCGTATAATAGGTGAGCTTTCCATTTGTCAATTCATTCGCATTGGATGCCGCAAGATCTTTCTGCTTGATGGTAATCGCGTCATTCCTGCTCAGCTTTGGGGCAATGGAGATGAGCACCGGATCATCCGTATCCATATCGCTAATATATGCAGAGGAGTAATATGCAAGATACGATTTGGCCGAGTTGTCTAATATCCTCACCAGAATCGGTTCATCGGGATATACATCCACAAATGTTTTCCTTCCGCTGCTACTAATTTGATATGTCTTGTCAATGGTGAACTCAATTTCATCAGCCTTCAGTGTTTGATTGCTGGAGCCCGGTATTTTCGAAACTCTTCCTTCCACCTTACTGACATTTAATTTATCTAGCAAAATATTATTGGTTTTTTCATAAGTAACGGTGCTCCCAAAGCCTACCTGTTCCATCATGGGAGTTTCCAAAGAATTGTATATGATCATTGCAACCATGCCACGAGTGATGGGTTTGCCCGATACGCCGCCAACCGACTTCGTTATTCCCTCTTGGGCTGCTACCAGTACATACCCTGTAGGATATCCACCTTTGGCAGTCGCCATCGGTGTATAGCCAAGCGCCGCAACAACCATTTTGACCGCTTCTTCAAAAAGAACCGAATCCTCGGGTTTAAATGTGCCATCATCGTGACCGTTTACAATTCCCTGCTGCGCCGCAATATTGATATTGCCGCTTGCCCAGTGGTCTGCAGGTACATCAGAAAACTTGGTTGTTCCCTTCATTCCATCGGACACTTCGCCAAGCCCAATTGCTCGACAAATCACAGCGGTGAATTCCGCTCTGGTGATGGTTTCATCGGGCTTAAAGGTGCCATTTTCATAGCCCATTAAAATGTTTAGTGCAGATAATACCTCAACGGCTTCATAGGATTTACTCCCATCGGCCACATCCTTATATGTTGCTGCAAATCCGGTGGTACCAAGCATCATCGCTACGACAATTGCCATGGCAAGACGTCTCATCATTTTTTTCATCATCAATCACCTCTCGATTTAAGTTTTTATTCATTAGACGACCAAAGTTTTCCGAAAGTTCGCCTTTTTCCGTTACGTTTGTGTTACGAAAAAAAACGCACAATAAATCATGGTTTTGGTCACCACATTTTAGCCTAGAGAATTCGCCCAGTTTATCCTTTTTATACACTTCAATTATATGCCTATCGTGAGTCAAAGTCAACCATCTTCACCAAACAGTAATATAATTGCAATATTGGGGCAAACTTTTATTTGCAATTACTTTATCCTCTCGCGCGCAAAACACCGCTTAGTCTTAGCATGGCCAAGTCGACCACCTGCTCACAGCGCTTATTGCCGCATTCCAAGGTAATATCTGCATATTTTTGATATAGAAAGCGCCGTTCGCGATATATATCTTCCAGCGTTTTTCCCTTTTCAATCACAATGCCACGGCTCATAAAATTACCGATGCGCCTTGCAAGCTCTAAAAGTGGTACATCCAAATACACCACAACCCCGTTTTGTTTTAGATGCGCCATTCCCTTGCTACTGTATACTGCGCTCCCACCGGTTGCCACCACACAACGAGAAAAGGTAGCAGCGCAAATACTTCTTTCCTCCGCTTCAAGAAAAGAAGTCAGCCCATCTTCATCTATCATTTGCTGTAATAGCCGCCCTTCTGCTTTTTGAATGAGGATATCCGTATCCACAAATTCATATCCCAATGCTTTTGCAAGGACAACACCTGTGGTACTTTTTCCACTGCCTGGCATTCCGATGAGTATTATATTCATTTTATTTCACCCTTCGCATTACTTGATTTCTCTATTTTATTAAAATCAACGAACAATGTCAAGCTTACCGCTTAGAAAGGATTGCACGAAAAGAGAGTATGTGGTATAATGTTAATATATTGCTACGATAAGGATTTGATGCGTGATGAACCATGCCCTGAGCGTAATTTCTTCATATACACCGCAAGGCGACCAGCCCAAAGCCATATCTCGTTTGACTGATGGACTGATGCAAGGCTACAAGGAGCAGACTTTGCTTGGCGTAACGGGCTCGGGTAAAACCTTTACCATTGCAAATGCCATCGCCAAGGTCAATCGTCCCACCCTTGTACTGGCCCATAATAAAACCCTTGCCGCCCAACTGTGCAGTGAATTTAAAGCGTTTTTTCCAAACAATGCAGTGGAATACTTCGTAAGCTACTATGATTATTATCAACCCGAGGCATACATTCCACATACAGACACCTATATCGAAAAAGACTCTTCCATCAATGATGAAATTGACAAACTGCGGCATTCCGCTACCTCGGCACTGCTTGAGCGGCGAGATGTGATTGTGGTATCCTCTGTGAGCTGTATTTACAGTCTTGGCGACCCAGTGGATTACCGCAATTTGGTGCTTTCCCTTCGCAAGGGAATGCACAAAGATAGGGAGAGTGTCATTAGCCGACTGGTCGATATTCAGTATGAGAGAGGGGATATTGATTTTGCTCGCGGTCGGTTTCGGGTGCGTGGGGATATTGTGGAGATTTTCCCTGCGAACTCATCTGAAAGGGCCATTCGAGTGGAATTTTTCGGCGATGAAATTGAGCGTATTTGCGAAACGGATTATCTCACCGGGAAGGTGCTTGCAGAGCGAACGCATTGTGCCATTTTTCCTGCCTCCCATTATGTAACCACCAAAGACAAGCTTTCAAGGGCCATAGCCGCCATTCAAAATGAACTGGAGGAGCGATGCCAAACGTTTGAGCATGAGGGCAAGCTCTTAGAAAAGCAGCGCATCATGCAACGCACAAATTATGACATGGAGATGCTGAGTGAAATGGGTTTTTGTAGCGGCATTGAAAACTATTCCCGCCATATCAGTGCAAGACCGGCAGGCAGTACACCCTATACGCTGATGGACTATTTCCCCGAGGATTATTTATTGGTGGTGGACGAGTCACATGTGACCCTCCCCCAAGTTAGAGCCATGTACAACGGGGATAGAGCAAGAAAAGATAATTTGGTGCAATACGGCTTTCGTCTGCCCTCCGCGTATGATAACCGCCCGATGAATTTTGAAGAATTTAATCAGAAAATTAATCAGATTATCTATGTCAGCGCCACGCCGGCAGAATATGAACGCAATCGTTCCAGTGCCATTGTGGAACAAATCATAAGGCCCACAGGGCTTGTGGACCCACCCATTGAAGTTCGCAAAATTGAAGGGCAAATTGATGATTTACTGTCTGAAATTAATTTATGCGCGGAAAAAGGCTTTCGCACGCTGGTTACAACCCTCACAAAGCGCATGGCAGAAGCACTAACGGATTTTTTGAGTGAACACAAAATCAAGGTGCGTTATCTACATTCAGATGTGGATACAATGGAACGTATGGAAATTATTCGTGATCTGCGCATGGGTGTTTTTGATGTATTGGTGGGTATTAATCTGCTCAGAGAAGGTCTTGACCTGCCGGAGGTGGCGTTGGTTGCCATTTTGGATGCAGACAAAGAAGGCTTTTTGCGAAGTGAAACTTCACTCATTCAAACCATTGGTCGTGCCGCTCGCAATCTTGACGGCCGCGTCATTATGTATGCGGATCGCCTCACCGGTGCCATGAATGCCGCCATCAGCGAAACATATCGGCGCCGTGCACTGCAAGATGAATATAATAAAGCACATAACATCAATCCCACCTCGATTACCACTCGCGTACATGATGTGATTGAAGCAACAAAAATAGAAGCACCTAAAAAATCCCATAAAAGGGTTGATATTCATGAACTAAGCCATCTACTCACCACTCTTTCCATTCAAATGAAAGAAGCGGCAGAAAATCTCGAATTTGAAAAAGCGGCAAAGTTACGTGATGAAATAAAAAGACTACAATCCGAGTAAACCAAATAAAACGCATTTATTGGTATTATAAATTCTTTCCCAAACGGAAAAACTACTTGTGTATTTCGTTATGGAAAGGATGAATACAATGGCAAAAAAAATAATTACAATGCTACTCATATCCATTTTGGCCACAGGACTACTTGTGTCTGCGGCACCTGCGGTATATACCGTTGTTCGCGGCGACTCCATGTGGAAAATCGCTGTGAAATATGAAATAGGGCTGTCCGAGATTATCTCAGCCAACCCACAAATCAAAAATCCAGCCTTAATCTATCCGGGACAAAAAATGACCATTCCCGAAGCCTCCCCACTTTTGTCTCTTGAAAAAGAAGTGTTTACGCTCATTAATCGTGAACGCACCTCACGCGGGCTTTCCGCTCTATCATACGACTGGCAGATTGCTCGCACCGCAAGGTATAAGGCAACCGACATGGTGCAAAAAAACTATTTCAGCCATACCTCTCCAACCTATGGTTCTCCTTTTACTATGCTGAAAAATTTTGGTGTATCGTTTTCGGCCGCAGCAGAAAACATTGCATACGGTCAGCCTACCGCTGCAAGTGTTGTCAAGGCCTGGATGAACTCCTCAGGTCATCGTGCAAATATTCTTTCGCCCTCCTATACACTGACAGGTGTGGGCGCCGCAAAGACTTCCAATGGCACACTCTATTGGGCGCAGATGTTTACCCGTCCTTAAAAAAAATGCAAAGGGCGCAGCTTCTTGTGCCCTTTGCATTTTTAAATACATAAAGAGGTGCCCTTTATACTAGAATAACCCCGGAATATTAAGACCCCCCGTGATTTTGCCCATTTCTCCTTGAACCATGTCGTCCGCCTTTTTAAGGGCATCGTTCACTGCCACAAGGATAAGATCCTGAAGCATTTCCACATCCTCCGGATCTACAATTTCCGGCTTAATTACAATTTCTACAATCGTCTTTTTTCCCGTGGCCTTTACGCTAACAGCGCCGCCACCCGAGGATGCCTCAACGATTTTCTCCTCTAACTCCCCTTGCACTTTTGCCATATCCTCTTGCATTTTTTGCGCCTGCTTCAGCATATTATTCATGTTCCCGCCACCGCCGGGAAAGCCTCCAAATTTTCCTTTACCCATTTGCCCTCAACCTTTCCTTCCTGCACATATTTATATTCTCTTGCATTATTCGTCAATAATTGTTATAAAATCATCCACCATCGGTGAATGCATTTCACTTTTTTCTTCTTTATATAAAATACCCCTAAATTCTTTGCCGCAAGTTGCGGCACACTCACCAATGAGCTTTTTGTTCTCTTCACTGCAAATCACCTTGCCCATGCCCATTCCTTCCTCATCCATGGGAATAAACATCAGAAATCCATTTTTTTCGGCAAAGCGAACCAAATGCAGCATGCCCGCAAGACCCGGCTTTTTACGCCGCACCTCCATCATGATTTTTCTTTTCAGATCCTCGCCAACCGGTGTTTCCTGATCATCGCTTTGTGCGAAATTCAAAGCAGTTTTGGTGTCCCGCGGCTTAGTATGAGGTACTTCTTCTCTTTCTTGTTCCGTTTTCTGCGGTGCTTCTTCAAGGCTCTTCGCTTCCTGTTTCTGCGGCTCAACCACCTTAGTTTGCACCACCTCCAAAGGACGTTGGCTTTGCGGCGAAAAATCGGCGCTCAAAAGTTTTTCTTCCAGCTTTTCTATACGAGCCATCAGCGCTTCCTGACTGTATGCATGTTCAGGCAGGCAAAGCTTGACAACAGCCATCTCCAAATGAATACGTTGATTTTGGCTGTATTTCATTTCCGACTGCATGCTCGATAAAATGCGCAGGGCATTTAAAATCTGTCCTTCGCCAAAGAGGTCACTCATTTGCCTCAGCTTCAAAAGACGATCCTCCGTATATTCAAGCATGGTGCCGGGCGTTTTCGTTACTTTGCAAATCAGCAAATCTCGAAAGATTTTTATCAGTCCGTCTGCAATACGCGGCACCGGTTTCCCATCTGCCACTGCCTTTGCAATGAGTTCCATTGCTCCGCCTGCATCCGATCCGGTAGCGAATTGCGCAATTCCTTCTGTTAGCTCCCCGTCTGCAATACCAAGGATGTCCACCACTTTACCATACGTTAACTCTCCACCGCAAGCAAGGCACCTATCTAAAATACTGAGGGCATCTCGCATAGAGCCTTCTGCCAAATTGGCAATGAGTAGTGGTACTTCCTCCGACATTTCAATGCCATCCGCCTTTGCAATTTCCTTCAAACGACCTGCCACCGCATCGGCGGTGATACGCCGAAAATCAAATCGCTGACAACGGGATAAAATCGTGGCAGGAATTTTATGCACCTCTGTGGTGGCCAAAATGAAAATGACATGTGCCGGCGGCTCTTCTAAGGTTTTGAGTAGTGCATTAAAGGCTCCGGAAGACAGCATATGTACCTCATCGATGATGTATACCTTATACTTTGTACTGGCCGCAGTATACACCACCTCTTCACGGATGGCACGAATATTATCCACCCCATTGTTGGAGGCGGCATCAATTTCAATTACATCCAAAATACTGCCGTCGAGTATGCCTTTGCAGCTTTCACAAAGGTTACAAGGATCTCCATCATTATTCTGAAGACAGTTCACGGCACGACTGAGTATTTTGGCAGTGGAGGTTTTTCCGGTTCCTCTAATGCCGGTAAACAAATACGCATGGGAAGTTCTGCTTAGCACAATCTCATTCTTGAGTGTTTGCGTAATATGCTGCTGCCCGATGACATCATCAAAACAAAGGGGCCGCCACTTTCTGTATAATGCCTGATAAGCCATTGCCAAACCTCCCAATTTACGCTTCTTCTTCTCATCAATTCCAGTGATCCATGGCAGGGTAATTCATCTTTTCTCCGTCGCCATCGATGGAACACGAAAAGAACTGTTTCAATTATTTTATCATATTAGGGTGAATTTGTCCATAGCTCGCAAAAAAAATAGTCCTATGTGCTTGTAGGTTTGTCAATGATATGTTACACCATCGCATAAAAAATCATAAAGAACCT
>CAZQDP010000071.1:0-11565 GCA_964592375.1 uncultured Eubacteriales bacterium
GGGCAAGCCGCGCCTTGTCTTCACCGGCATACCGGCCAATGTGTTTTGTGAGGTAATGCTATTATTTCCCGGCTTGGCCGGTTTTATACTTCTTTTCAATAATATAGTGAATATAGATAGCACACGCAATGGAGAGCAGCCCGGAAATCACAAATAGAACCTGCTGCGCTTTAATGACCATTCCAAAAAGCACAAAACCCTGCGGGCCGATTTTATACATGATAAACGCACCGATGAGCGTTCCCAAAAACCCAACAGCGCCGCTAATGGCAGCATTGGCACCGATATAAAGTGTTCTGCCCACTTCAGGCGCATAGTCGAACTGAATATTAAAAAGAGAAATGCCAAGCACCGCCCATGCTACACTATTAACAGCGGCCAAAAGCGGATAGAACCACAAGCAATTTTGCGCGGTTAAAAACAGGAAAAACAGATGAACAAATCCCAAAAGACCGATAGCAAGTTTATTCACATGTGCCCAGCCCTTCCGATCTGCAAGCCGCCCCCATGCACGCAGAAGAAAAAACTTTTCAATGCCTGCTGCAAAGGAGATAAAGGTTAAAAAGGTATAGCTAAGCTTTAAGTCACTAATATAGAAGATACTTGCATAGGGGATGACCATATAAATGGAAATATTCCATAGAACGGTTACAATCATCACCGGTAAAAAAGCGCGTACCTTAAAAGGCATAGAAATCATCTGTAAAAAGGTAATGTCAGTAGGAGATGGCGGTGAGTCAGGCTCCATAATGCGACTGAGTGCGGTAAAGTTTATTAAAGTGAGCACAAGCAAAATACCGGACAGCACATAATAGCCTGCCTCAATTTGGCTATTATCCTTAAAAACATCTAATAAACGACCCATGCAAAGAATGGCAATGGATACAAGCAGAATATTGTATTTTTCCCGAAGGCTGAAGTATCTGCCTCGTACGCGGGGCGGAGTTAAACTGATCACCCAGTTGCTGGCAGCAGGGGATAAAAAAGCAGAAAACATACTGGAAGCAGAAAAACATACCACAAGAATGGCAATTCGCATGGTCATATCTTTAATGAAAAGAGGCAAAAAAAACATCAGCACAAGAAAAAGTCTATGAACAATAGCAGTAACACACACATACAGCTTCCGCTTCTTCAGCTTCTCCACGTAAAGGGCGGCAATCGGCTGCATCACAGAAGCAATGATGGGGACAGAAGAAATAATCCCATTGACTGCATCAGAGATCCCTAAATATTTAAGGTAACCTGCAAGAAACGTACCGGCAGCTAAATTTGCTATGATAGAGGCAGTAACTGAATCGACAGTAAACAGTTGCCTACTGCGTT
This sequence comes from uncultured Eubacteriales bacterium, assembly GCA_964592375.1. GTDB lineage: Bacteria > Bacillota > Clostridia > RUG12999 > RUG12999 > CAZQDP01. The sequence goes on from CAZQDP010000071.1 coordinate 1,327, forward strand.
TATACTCGTCTCTGGTCCTAGGCACCTGATTAAAATAGAGTAGCTTCAGTCGTCCCAGAAAGTACATCATGTAATGAAACATCAGTCTGTACATTCCTTTCGCATCCACAGGCCCACTTTTTAAGCACCAGGCCCATTTACTGTTTTTTGAATTGTACTATATATATTATGCAAAGTCAACCATTATTCTAGCATGAACATGCAAACACCGTTTAGCTGAGGCCTTCAAATCCATTTTGGCGAAGTGCTTCATATAAAACAATTGCAACAGAATTGGAAAGGTTGAGGGAGCGCAGATTCTCACCCATGGGAATGCGGATACATCGCTTTGGGTGTGCTTCTCTTATCGCCAATGGCAGACCGGAGGTTTCCCTTCCAAATACAAGGAAATCTCCTTCGGAAAATAGCACATTGCTATACACCTTTATGCCTTTGGTAGTACAATAATAAAAAGTGGATTGGGGGTTTTTCGCAAATAATTCGTCTATGCTGTCGTAATAATATACGTCAAGCTTATCCCAATAATCCAGCCCTGCTCGTTTTAAGCTTTTATCATCTATTGTAAAACCCATTGGTCTTATAATGTGCAGTGCCGCGCCCGTCACGGCGCAGCTTCGGGCAATATTGCCTGTATTTTGGGGTATTTCAGGCTGAAATAAAACGATATTAAATTTCATGAGAAGCTCCTTTCGAGGCAGGCTATGCAAATTTAGCTAATCAAGAGCGTAAAATAAACCATTTTCTATTTAGTTTGAAGCGTATCTAAAATACCGCTGCAAATCGCACCTGCGGCATTGGCGGGGGTTGAGGCAGCAAGTAATTTTGCTCTGTCCTGTGCGTTACTCATATAGGCAAGCTCTACAATAACGGCAGGCATAGATGTATTTCTGATCACAAACATTTCACTGCCGTCACGTGCGCCTTTGTCTGTCGTGCCAAGGGCGGTGGTAAGATAGGGGAGTATATTATCCGCAAGCGTGCCGGAGGAAAACCTGCCAGTTGAAAGTTGTTCATCCTTCCGTGGGCTATAGAGCACCAAAGTGCCGTTGGTATCTGCATTTTCAATGGAATTGCTGTGCACACTAACAAACAAAGCCGCCCCTTGGCGATTGGCAATCGCACTTCTCTCCTCTAAGGTCACATATAGATCTGTTTTCCTGGTCATGATGACACGGATACCTGCAGAGCTCAGCCTGCGTTCAAGCTCCAAGGCGACCGCAAGGTTTATATCCTTTTCATTGAACACCTTACCGTCGATACCCTCTGCAAGGGCGCCCGGATCACTGCCGCCATGCCCCGGGTCTATTACCACCACTTGATTGGTGGAGCTTGGCGTTAAAAAAGTAACATAGATGGTTTTTTTATCCTTTGACAGCGTGGTTTTCACGTTCATTCCGCAGGATAAATCAAACACCAATCGGGTATAGTCTGTATGCGGACCGATACGTAAACGGGTGACATATAAAGAAGCAATAGCCTCCTGGGATGAGCTATCGCAAGAAACACCACTCAAATCCAGCACATACCGGTCAGGACCTTGAAGCGTATATTCGCTTTTCGAAGTCAGGGGAGCCAAAAGGGTAATGCTTGCTACCACTTGGTTTGTAGAAAACTGATATGCTATTTTTTGAATGGCGTTTTGTGCTAAAGGCGTTGCAATGATGGCTGTGCGCCGCGCCTGATCCCAAGTGACGGTGCAGCCAAGTGTCTCTGAAATAAACCTGGCAGGGAGCATGGTTCTGCCATTTTTAATGTAGGGTGGCGTATCAATGGACACGGCACTGCCGTTGACATAAACGGTAGAAGAGTCAATTTTGAGCACAATCACCTTGCTGGCTGTAATTTTCACTTCATTGCTTGCGGCAATCCAATCCACTTTTGCTCCAAAATATTCAAAAAAGGCTCTGGCCGGCAGCATAATCCTATCCCCTACAATTTCAGGAGGCACGTCCGACTGCAGAACCTTTCCGTTAATCAGCAGGGTGGGCTGTGGGGCCGCAAAGACAAAGCAAACAGAAAGAGCCATTGAAATGATCAAAAGCAATGTAATCTTTTTCATAAGCACACCTCATGCGTGGCCATCTATATCAAAATTGCCACATGTAATTTTTCAAATCAAAAAAAATCGGCCTTCATGAATTCGACACATTTGCTCATCATTCCTGTTTTCTCGTCAAATCGTAACCTATTTGTAATCGGAATATCATCTAATGGTTAGCGCATACATCATTTCTTCTGTAAATTCATCTGCACCGATGAGGGAAACGGAAAAATCAATATCTTCGGTAGAGCTGTAGGTAAAACCGCTTTTGCCGTATTTGCGTCCGAATTTTACATGCATTTGGGTGTTTTTTAAATCTGCATCAAGCAGTGCATTTGCAAAGTCACTGAGGGTTGTGGCTTCACCCGCGGTGAGGCGGCCTTTGTCTTCACTCTTCCATAGCTCAAGGTCTAAATATAGCTTGTAATTTCCATTCTCCAGGAGCTCGTTTAATGAGGGAAGCTGAGAGAATGAGGTGTATTCATCCTGGCTCATCAGCAGTGCCTCGCAGGTAACACTGTGCGTATCACCAATAATGCTGCGAGAAAGCGGCAGTACAATTCCCTCAATTTGTTTTGAGAGATACAGATCAAAATAGGGGTCATTATTGACTCTTGTTTCGCTGGTTCGAATGGTAAACACACCAACTAATTTAGCTGAAACTTTGGCATCATAAAGGCCATCAATACCGGGCACCGGAGCGATATGTTCAACCGAAAAAGTATCATTTGGGTATTTTTCAGCAAGAAACTCCTCCAAATGCTGATATACCAAAGGGTATTTCTCGCGATTTTCAAGTTTCAGCTGTTCCGCTTGCTGCCTAAGCTGATAGGCTTTCATCATTTTTACGCCTCCAAAAAGCGCTGCAGATAAAGCCACGAGGATAATAAAAAGAAGAAGAAGTCGTTTCATCGTTTTATTCATGAGCCGGATCATTCCTTTCAATACTTTTTGCATATGCCATAGAATGCTATTGCTTCCACTCATAAAGTCGCATCGGCGCTTTAGGAGATGGGTTTCGCAAACTTTCTACAAACAGTTGCTTGACCGTATATGTACCGCTAACGGATAGCGGCGAAAACGTAAAATGATAATAAAAATGCGACTGTGATGCAATTTGTGCCTCAACGCTGCGCATCTCTATTAAGCGATTGCCATTGTATAGAGCGGCCACGGCACTGCCGGTAGAACCATTGCCCGAATTATTTACAAGATGCATATTCAAATTCAAATTCCCCTCGGTCATTGCCACGGCGAAGGGGGCGATGGCAAGCTCGCTTGGATTTTGCATTGCGTAGAGTGCTTCTAAAACATTCATCACGCCATATCCGTAATCTGCATCATAGCCCGGCAGGCCATCATCTAAAACGGTTTTTTTCAGCAACGAGAAAAAATCCGAAGCAGACAAAGATGGAGAGAGGCTTTTGGCAAGTGCGGCAAGTGCGGCAACAGACGGAGCGGAATAGGAGGTGCCGGAGGCATATTTGTAACCGCCGGGAGTGAGATAATCAAGACTGTAAACATTCTCCCCCACAGCAGTGACATCCACGCTTGTTCCACGCTGTGAAAAGGAAGAAACTACGCCGGCTTGGTTGACAGAGCCCACACCGATGACCTGTTCATATGCGGCAGGATAGGATAAATCAGATGAACCGGAATTGCCTGCGGCAGCGGTAAGGATAACCCCTTTATCTGCCGCATAATTCACCGCTTCCAAAAGCGAATTATAGTTCATTGGTGTGCCGAAACTCATATTAATGATATCACAATGATAGAGATCCACCGCATCGTAAATGGCCTGCACAATGGTACTGACCTGCGTGCCATTTTGATCAAAGCATTTAAGGACAACCAGCTGCGCACCCGGCGCGATGCCTGCAATGCCTACGCCATTGTTCGTCTTGGCACAGATCACGCCTGCAACAAAGGTGCCATGGCCTACGGTATCCGTCACGTCCCCAGCGGTTCCGATTGCGGTATAATTGACGGCGGCCGAAATGGAGGCGGGGTTGATATCCTCATGGTCTGGCATCAGGCCCGAATCAATCACGGCGATTTTTACGCCGCTACCTGCAATGCCCTGCTGCCATGCATATGCGGCTGACATGGAGGCATACGAAGTCTGCCGGCTCAGATCCAAATCGTTTGGCAAATCATAAAGGGTCATTTCCCCATCCGGCTCTATGTACAGCGCTTCTCCACGCCGCAAAAGAGAAAGGGCGTAGCTGTAACTTGGAGTTCGATAAAAGCCTCTGCGTGCAGTTACGGGAGATAGTCCTAAGAAAGAGCCCTGCAATTGCACTGCATCCGTGCGAAGCTTCACAATATATCCGCCGCTACTGCCAAGGGCAGGAGAAATGCCAAAAAGCAGAAAAGCGATGAGAAATACAGCTGTTTTTTTCATATGTGCATCCATTCCTTCAATATAAGCGCCATCACGCAAAAACGCAAACCTTTTCCGGTGCAGAAAGATTTTTGATCGTCATATATAAAATCATTATATCATATTTCTTCAAAAATTCAAATACTTTTGTGACAAAATATGCTGGTTTTTTATGGGGAAAAAAGAATGCCACCGTTGGAGCAATTTCCAATCATGCAGAAATTCGCGTTATAATGAATATTTATTAAAAATAAATATAATCCAATCCGAAAAATATAGACATACACGCCATCATATGCTATAATGCAATCAAATAGCTTCATAGGGAGTGGGCGAAATGCGGACATTTTCGATAATAGCCAACGAGGACAAGGATCAGGACAACCAGGTATTGCGTACTGTTATTCGTGCATTTGCCGGACGAAGCAGAATTTTAACAGAGGTGGTACTGCATGGTGAGGACCGGATGGGCCATGTGGACGTCGTGAAGGGTGAGGCTTTGTTTACCCAGTCTGAAGCAGTTATTGTACTGGGGGGCGATGGAAGCATTCTTTCCGCGGCGGCAAAGGCAGCGGTATTTGCAACTCCCGTGTTTGGCATTAATTTGGGAACCATCGGTTTTCTAGCTTCCATTGAAAGGGAGCAAGCGGATATGGCCGCAGATATTTTACTTGGAGGCAAATATACCATTGAAAAAAGAATGATGATAGAGAGTCATATAAAGGGCGAAGACAAAGCATTGGCACTGAATGATTTTGTTATATCAAGAGGGAATTATCCCCACATGATTGAGATTGCCATCACCATCGATGGCGAGCATCTCAATGCGTTTACGGCAGATGGGGTGATTATTTCTTCGCCCACAGGTTCAACCGCATATTCTCTGGCGGCAGGCGGACCCATTATGGATCCAACCATGGAGGGGTTTATTATTAATCCAATTTGTGCGCATGATCTGAATTCAAGGCCTGTAGTACTACCGGCGCACAAGGAGATTGGTGTATGTATCAAAGGGCGATATGAAGGCAGTGCCGTTTTAATTGCAGACGGCAGGGAAAAGATGAATGTAGCTTGGGGGCAGAAAATCAGTATTCAAAAGTCTCAGTTTGCCGCAGAGCTCATCAGCCTGCCGGGCAGAGGATTTTACGGCCTGGTAAGGAAAAAACTCGGTTAAAGGAGCGGCCAAAGTTGAATAAATATGCAAGACAATCGAAAATCCTTGATTTTATTAAAACACATGAGGTAAAAACCCAAGAGGAGTTATCTGCTTTGCTTATCAGTGCAGGGTTTGATGTGACACAAGCCACAGTATCAAGAGATATTCGGGAACTGCGTCTTATTAAGACCATGAGCATAACCGGCGCATATCAATACGCACTTGCCCCCGAAGGGGAGCAAGAAGGAATGGCATATAAGCTGAGCAATATTTTTTCTCAATCCGTTTCCTCCGTTGATTATGCAGGAAACTTGGTGGTGTTAAAAACCATGCCGGGGATGGCCCAAGCGGCAGGTGCGGCAGTGGATGCACTGCATCACGAGGAAATCGTGGGATCTATTGCCGGCGATGATACGTTGCTGATTGTTTTGCGGGATGAAAAGGAAGCAGGAAAATTATGTGCCCGCTTTAAGAGGCTGGCATAATCATCATGAAGAAAAGGTGTGACTTTGCATGCTTTCACAAATTGTAATTGAAAATATTGCAGTCATTGAAAAGGCCTCTGTGGCATTTTCTTCTGGACTAAACGTGCTTACAGGAGAGACCGGAGCCGGTAAATCAGTAATCATTGATGCACTTGGCATTGCCATGGGAGGCCGTGGAGACAGAGAACTGATTCGTACAGGTGCCAAGTCTGCCAGCGTGAGCGCACTTTTTTTTACGGACAGAAAAATGGATGAACTGCTCAAAGAGGCCGACATAGCGCCTCAAGAAGACGGTGGGCTGATTGTTTATAGAGAAATCACAGACCAAGGGCGAGGAGTATGCAAAATCAATGGCAGTATGTGCACGGTAGGGCAACTGCGAGAGATTGGTCGCCACCTGGTTAATATTCATGGACAAAACGATTCGCTCCTGCTAACGGACACCCAAAGCCATATTCATATGCTGGATCAATGGGCAGGTACTGCCAGTCTACTTACTTCCTTCAAGCAGAACTATCAACAATATAAAGCCCTTCTTCGCAAAGCTAAGGATTTTTCGCAAGATGAGGCTGCAAGGCTGAGAGAAATTGATGTACTGGAATACCAAATTGGGGAAATACAAAGCGTAGCACCCAAAATGGGGGAGGACATGGCGCTTGGCGAGCAGGTGCGGATCATGGGTTTTGCACAAAGCATATCGGAGGGGATGGAAGAGTTGTGCTCGCTCATCTCTTCGGGCAGCACCACGCAAAGTAGCATTGCTAATGCACGCGCCGTCCTATTGAAACTGGCAAATAAGCATCCTGCTACTCAAAAAATGGAGCAGGAAATATGCGATGTACTATATAAACTAGAGGATTTGGCGCAGGAGGCTAATGAAATCAATGCGTCCATGCAGTTTGATCCGGAGCATTTGGCACAAATGCAAGACAGGGCGGAGGCCATCACCAGACTGAAAGCAAAGTACGGCGGGAGCATTGAAGCAGTGCTAAGCTATGAGCAGAGCGCAACCCAGCGGGATTTGCAGCTTAAAAATCATGAACAGCAGGCCGGAGATATTGAAAAGGAAATTGGGAAGCTGGAAATCCTTTTAAAGAGGGCTGCAGAAGAGATCACCATCTTTCGCAAAGAGCGGGCAGTGTCACTTCAAAAGGAAGTGATTTCCGCGCTGGAAGGCCTGAATATGGAAGGCGTGATTTTTGAGGTATCCTTTATAGCGCTTGGAGAATATAACCAAACGGGAAGAGATGGCGTGGAATTTTTAATTTCACCCAATCCGGGTGAGGAGCCAAAACCGCTTGCGAAAATTGCCTCCGGCGGAGAATTGTCCAGAATTATGTTGGCATTTAAATGTGTCATGGCGGCATATGATGATACGGATGTCTATGTCTTTGATGAAATAGATGCAGGTATCAGTGGTAAAACAGCGGCACTGGTAGCACAAAGACTGCGGAGTGTCAGCGCCCTGACGCAGACTATTTGCATTACTCATCTATCGCAAATTGCCGCAAGTGCAGACCATCATTACCTCATCGAAAAAAACGTGGAGGGTGGCCGAACACATACCACTCTGCGCCTTTTGGATATCGATGGAAGAATTGCAGAGATTGCACGAATAAATTCGGGCATGGACGCCTCGCAAGCAGCACGCAGTCATGCAAAGGAAATGATTGAACGGTATACATGAAGAATGACATGCAAAGAATGAAGCGAAAAAGTCAAAATATACAATAATTGAAGGGTAGTGGTGAGAATTTTGTTAACATTTTGGTCTTTATTCTGAGCACTTTATATTGTATAATGATATATTGTAGATTTGCTTTAAATTAGGATTTAAGCAGTCAATATTTCTTACCAAGGTCGCTGCTTTGTATGTGCTAGCAGCAGAGGTGAACGATAGAAAACGGCTCACGCGCCAAATGGTTTTGAAATATTTTGGCTATGGAAAGGCACAATATGGCAGTAGAAATTTTGATTATAACCGGTCACTTCGGCAGTGGTAAAACCGAATATGCGCTCAGCCTTGCATATGCTTTGAAGGCGCGAGGGGAAAAGGTTGTCATTGTGGATTTTGATATTGTAAACCCCTATTTTAGAACAAATGATGTGAAAGCCAGGCTAAAAGAGGACGGAATTGGGATTATCGCACCGCGTTTTGCAGGAACCAATGTGGATTTGCCATCCTTACCCGCAGAGATTTATTCGGTCTTTGAACTCAGTGATTACAAAATAATCTTTGATGTGGGTGGCGATGATGAAGGGGCCATTGCCCTTGGCAGATATCGCAGCTATTTTGAACAATCAGGGTATACGATGGAAATGGTGGTCAATACAAGAAGACCACAAACTGCAAACCCTGAGGATATCGCTTTGATGGCCAAAGCCATTGAATATGCATGCGGACTGAAGGTAAGTGGTTTGGTCAACTGCACCAATTTATCCTACGAGACCACGGTGGGGGACATTATGGCATCCCTGCCCCTTGTATCCACGGCGGCAGAGCTTTTGGGTGTACCTGTTAAGAAAGTATGTGCTCGCAGAGATTTGGTGGAAGAAATGCAATGCCTATCGGGCATTAGCATTACACCCATTGATTTGCGATTGCCGGCGTACTGAGAAAAATGAAATCAGAAATAAGAGAGAAGAAAATTGTTGTTTGGCAAGACCGTGGATGAAGTGTGTGTATGAATAATATGATTTTATATTTAAAGAGGTGAATAGAAATGGCAAAGGTTACTTTTGATGAACAGCGATGCAAGGGTTGCGGGCTATGTGTTCTTGCATGCCCGAAGAAGATTGTTCTCATCGCAGGCCATATTAACGGAAAAGGATTTAGACCTGCGCAGGTAGTGGAAATGGATAAATGCACAGGGTGCGCATCCTGCGCGCTGATGTGTCCTGATTGTGTGATTGAAGTAGAGAGATAGGAGGAACGTACATTGTCTGAGAAAGTATTGATGAAAGGGAATGAAGCAATAGCAGAAGCTGCTATTGTTGCAGGATGCCGTTTGTTTTTTGGGTATCCGATAACGCCCCAAACCGAAGTAGCTGCATATATGGCAAAAAAGATGCCTAAGGTGGATGGATTGTTTTTGCAGGCGGAAAGCGAAGTTGCCTCTATTAACATGGTTTACGGAGCGGCCGGCTCAGGTGCCCGGGTGATGACATCGTCCTCCAGCCCCGGCATAAGCCTCAAGGCAGAGGGGATATCCTACATAGCAGGGGCGGATTTGCCCTGTCTTATCGTGAATATTGTGCGTGGCGGGCCTGGACTTGGTGGCATTCAGCCTGCACAATCGGATTATTTCCAGGCAGTCAAGGGTGGCGGGCATGGGGATTATCATATGGTTGTTTTGGCACCTGCATCGGTGCAGGAAATGGTGGATTTGACGGTTGAAGCCTTTGACATAGCGGATGAGTATCGCACGCCTGTAATGATGATGGGTGATGGAATGCTGGGGCAGATGATGGAGCCGGTCAGCTTTGATGGGGTCAAAAAACGAGCAAGTGTTGAAAAACCATGGGCAACTACCGGAACGAAGATGGAAAGAAAACGCAATATCATCAATTCCTTATACATTGAACCGAATGAACTGGAGAGCATGAATAATGCACGGCTTTTACGTTATGAACAAATTCAAAAAAATGAAGTCAAGGTAGAATGCATTGGAACTGAGGATGCAGATGTGGTGATTGTGGCATACGGCGTGGTGGCCAGAATTGCTAAAAATGTCATTAAGTTGATGGCAGAAGAGGGACTGAAGGTAGGACTTATCAGGCCCATTACCTTGTGGCCGTTCCCCACGAATGCCATTGCAGAAGTTGCAAAGGGGCATGCGAAAGCTTTTTTAACCGTGGAAATGAGCCAAGGGCAGATGGTGGAGGATGTGCGGCTTGCCGTAGAAGGCAAGAAGCCGGTGCATTTTTATGGCAGAAACGGCGGCGTAGTACCTACTCCGGGTGAAATTGCAGCGCAAATTCGCAGTATCTTAGGGATTTCTAAAGGAAAGGAATGATTTTTGATGGCAAAGGTTTTTCAGCGTCCCACATCGCTGACAGATATCAATCAGCACTATTGCCCTGGTTGCACCCATGGGATTATTCATAGAATTGTGGCAGAGGTGATAGATGAGCTTGGCATAGAAGGAAGAACAGTCGGAGTGGCCCCTGTGGG
>CAZQDP010000072.1:0-10659 GCA_964592375.1 uncultured Eubacteriales bacterium
GTATGAATTGAGCTGCTCTTCGCTGTCGGTGCTTAACCGTTAAATTTTGCACCATATTTTAACGATTACTCAAAAGTTTAACGGTTACTTTTATGTCCACCTCGCTCAAGGAGCAAAAATGCATAAAATCTAACGACTACACAAAGACGAAAACTCTCGGATACGGCTTAAATAAGCGGTTTCCGAGAGTTTTGACGTCCGAGGATTTTATCAAAATGGTATAGAAGATTTGAACAATGGAATTACTGCACTTTTCTTTTGTATTGCACTTTCATTGATTATGAATGCTCCAAGTCGGCAAGGCGGCTAGTGGCTCCATGGTTACCCCATCCCAGAAAAAGAGCCTCAATTTTGCTCCGCTTTGCCCCGAGGCAATCGGATGCGAAAAGGTCAAATTTTCGCCGGTCTGCGTGGGTAAAACTTCCGGCGAATAGGTTACGCTTACCGAAACGAGTTTGCCATTTGCTTCATACAATGCAGAAACAAGCCTTGGCGTGACGGTATGGCTCCTATTGTTCGTAAACCCTACTGTGCCTTTTAGGATGCCGGAGTCGGTAATCACGCTCTGGTCCTTAAGCTCAGCGCCGCTATTTACCTTCAGCGACCTGATATGAGCCACCACTTCCGGAGCAGGCGTTGCCGCTAAATTCAGCTGCAAAAATTCAATGCCGCGGCTTTCGCCAAGGTTTCTTGCATACTGCTTATCAATGGCATTATTCCAGTGCTCGTGTACCCCCAAAGAGGAAAGCCCACTGCTATCCCCATTGGGATTATAACGCACACCTGAAGGAGGATTTCCCGCCTGGGCCGCTTCATGCAAATAGTTATCGGGAATGCTACCAACCCCTTTTACATCCACACCCGGTTCGCTGGCAAGATAGTCCAGTGCCACCGAATCAATGGCCACTGGGTCTTGAGATACGAATATTCCACTACCGGTACGACCATCAAACAATGTGAAATTTGTTTTAATCATCCCGCCTTGCGTTGCCGCTCCATAAAACGCATCAATCATATATAAAAAAGTCTTGCCGCCCATCATTTTATGTCCCATCAGGTCAACCAATGCACTGTAGGAACCATACGGATGCGAACTGGATCCGTGCATAGGAATGGGCACGAACATATTGGTGCCGTCAAAATCCACCGAGCCAAAATTATTTTTTCCGCACAAAGTGACGCCAAACATGCCGTGACCTCTGAATAATGCGACATTAATCATGTATTTTGCATTTATATAATCGGTTGGCACATAGCCATCTACAATACTGTCTCCCGAAAACTTGACCGGATTTACATCGCTACGTTGCGGCTTGGTTCTGTTCTGCCCCACAAATCGAACTGTTTTCAGCTCTGGGTCTGTGCTTGCGTTTATGCGATCATAAATAGGACTGCCAATGCTTTTTGAGGCGTCCATCACCGTAATATCTTGGCCATCTGCACCGGCTGTTTTAATCAGCTCCGCCACCAGTGCATATACAAGCTGAGGCGTTGGCATATGATTGGTTGTCCATGTCTGCCCCTTATCTTGATTAAGATTGATTTTAATCACAATCTTTTCGCCTTTTTGATAACCGCTCTCAACACCTGTATTGCTTTTATTGTACGATTTAAAAAGTGCCTCCCACCCCTGAGCGTTATCACTCTTGCCGGTAAGTGTTCGTATGGAAGCCTTCAGGATATTGTCCACAATGGCAGGATCGGTATTGGCATCGCTAAACCAAGAGCCGCTACCGGTATACTTCACCGCCGAAGCATCACGGGCAAGCACCACTCTGCCCGGAAATATGCCTTTTCCGATGCCCACAGGACCGCTCGTCGCGTCCGGTGGTGTGAAGGAAGCATAGCCACCGGTGGTAGCCGTGGTGGGTGCATGAGGGCTTGTAAGCAAGCTGTATGCGCCAAAAATGACGGCAGAAGCCAAAATACTCACCATGGTGATTGCACCAAACTTTCGACTTTTCAACACATCCTTTGCCTTTTTAAGGATCATACTCGCCCCTAAAATCCCGGCCAAATACGTTAAAAACCCACCTGCCAAGGAGGCAGCTACTCTTTGGCAGGGATACTGCGCCCTTTGTGGTTTTGGGATAACCCTTACCAAAAACCAAATCAACGCCAAAATGCCAATGATCGGCGAAGCAATCCAGAACCACGTGCTTGCATAGTTTATCCCGACAATCCTTTTGGATTTAGGGCAACGCTTTAAAATACTTGTGTTTTTCATGGGGCCTCCTTTGAACGCTGAGACAATATAATGCTATGACCAGTATATACGATATGATAGGGAATAACAATATATACATATGCCAAAATTCACGAAGCCATTTTGTTCAAATTGCTACATAAAAAGCTTCGGCTTTGGCAACGAATAAGGCTGCCAAAGCCGACGATGATTATTTTTCGATAAAATAGGCGTGCATGCTTGGTTTCTTAGTTCCGATAGATATTGATGTTGTCCCACGAATAGAACGTATCTTCGTTTACCCTAAACCCACCAAACCAAACCCCATACGCTGAGGCTCTTGCCGTTCGAAAGCTTCCACTAGAAACCACTTGCTTATCATCAATATACACATCGGCAACCGTATTTTTAAAATCAGCGACTATTTTTATTTTATACCACTTGTTCTGCTCAATGGGTGCGATGACCTTGTTTGTCGCTCCAAAAAAGTATTCAAACCCTGTGGGATTTGCAATGAGGCTGATGGAGAAGCTATCCGTCCCAACGTAGATTACTCTGGCTCCGCCGGCATTTTCATTTTTACCAAATACCGCCTTGAAGTCAAATTCATAGGTTACGTTTCCTGTCATTTCCGGTGTTTTGAATTTTGCATCACTGGTTTTTCCGGGACCATCGGAACCAACAAGAAGCGTTTTGTCCACTATTTTGATGCTGGGATTATTCGTTTCTAGCTCTTTTAATGTTGATAGGTCGCTTATTGTGTCAAAATTTTCTTTGAGAATAATGGGATTTGGTTTTTCAGCCCTCACCAAAGCTTCTGCGCTTATATTTCCTAGTTCCGCTTTGATTATAAATTCGCCTTCTTCTTTTAGAATAAGCTTCCCATCCTTTGAAATGGAGGCCCCCTTTTCGTTGCTGATACTATAGTTGATATCCCCTGCATATAATGGGATTTTGCTTGCATCTTTCCTATTCGCAAATGCTTCTACCATGTAGGATTTCCCAACAGTAACGTTTTGAGGTGCCTTTACTTCTATGCTGGTTACCTGATCTAATACCTGCCCACTCTCAAAAGCTACGTTTTTCAGTGTTACCGTATTTGCATCTTTCAGGGTACTTGCAAATACTCCCGTAATTCTATCGCCCAGTGAAAATTCTTTCGTGATAAGTGCCTCTCCAAAGCTTTTGCCATTAAGCGCGGCATAGGCTGTGTACGTATTTCCCTGCCTTGTGAGCTTCAAATCAATGGGGAGCTTTGCATCCATCAGCTTTTTACTGATGGTGGGCGCATTATACTGCTCCCTACTGGTAAGGAAAAGGGCTCCGTTTTCATATACAAGTGCTATGAAAGGGCTGTTTGAAGAAGGGTTCTTCCTATCCATAATCCCTATGGCGCCATCTGTGCTGGCGCTTTCAAAACGGGCAACGGTCGATGTTTTTTGCAGCGAGGACGCCAAGCGGTTTTGATATACCAAGCTTATCTGGTCAAAGCTCCCCTCATCATTGGTAATGCCGACGTTCAGACCAAGCCCCTTGGCACGCATTGTCAACGTATCCCCTTCAAGATTTGCACTGCCATCTCTAGCCGGTGCGCCGATACCAAGATAAGACATTCCTTCTCCCAAAGCATTCTGGGCCTCTTCGCTTGACATTTTAAGTATGCCCCAAAATTCAGTGGTCGGGAGCACTACCTTATTGCCATTTCGAGCAAGGGTGATTGGATCATATCCCGGTCTGTAATAAGTCAATGTTGCTCCGATTGGAATAGTTTTTTCAGCGATATTAAGCACAATATCATTCAGCGGGCAATCCGCTTGATTTAAAACATGAATGACTCTATTGTTTGAATTTTTTTCTCTTAAAACAGTATATACCTTTTGGCTAGAACTTACTGCAACTGCAATTTCCTCTTTTAGATCGCTGATCTTGTTTTCATCGATGACTGCAATGCCGCTGTCTTTGATTACCTGTTGTTCTTCTTGCGAAAACTTTTCAATTGGCGTATGTGCCACAAGATAGCTTAGCCCCGCAAGGTCCTCTGCACTAAATCCCATGGTAGGATAGCCCTCGCTCGACATCATGCTTTTATATGGTATGCCTAAAGTAAAAAGAGAAGATAGCGTATTTGAAAAAGTGGATTTATCCATGGCACTTCTCCTTGATAACACACCGACTTTTGCATTGATCTCATAGCCGTTAAAAAGCTGCTCATACTGCCTGATAAAATGATATTCCTTTGCATAATCTTCTGTTGTGCCGAAATAACGAGGACTCTCCCAGTCCACATACACATCCCAGGGAAAATTCATAAATTGGCCAGTCGCATATGCCGTAGCCAGTCCTATTTTTACATCCGTTACATTTTTCGGAATGGGTGACATAACGGACGTTTTATGCATACCCGAAACAACAGCACCCCAAACTGCAATATTTCTTGCCGTATAGCTTCCGTCTGGTGCTTCGCCCATTTGAAAATCGATAATATCATTGGCTATCGCCTGATTTGAATCTATTCCTGCGAGCATGGAGGCATTCACAGAGTACGCAACATTTCGCCCTGCATATTCGTTTAGCTCGCGTCTCATGCGAATATGGTACTTGATGGTTACTTCTTTCGCACATTCTAAAAACATGGGGTCAAGCTTTGACTGGGCCTTCTTCGCCAGATAATCTGCATCCGTTTTAATCCCCAGTTTTTCTGTGAGATATGTTCTATACGAAAAAGTATCAATATGATCAACGCCCAAACCCTTTAACTGTTCCTTTGTATAATTCCTTTTCAGGTATTCTTTAAAATAGTCTAAGAAAACGTCATAAAATCCACCGCCCCATCCAAGGCTTGATACGTCCAGCATCCAGTCATCATGCTGGAAGGAGTATATGCCTTTATCAATGGATGCCATTGCAGCTTTTTTATTGTACTGAAAAAATTCTTCGCTCAGGGCCGCCGCATATGGCCTTTCCACATTTGTCACCCAAGGGGCGGTAATGGTTTTCCCCTCAAAGGTTCTGGTCACTCCCTTTTCCAAAACTTCAGCAGGGCCTGAAAGATTCAGCATGCCACCTATTGCTGCTTGCACGGAAACTCCGCTATCTGTCATGGTTTTATAATTGGCGGCATCTACCCCCACATAGGTCCAAAGATCATCGGTGAGCATCATTTGCCGTGCAGTATTGATGGTGCCTTCTTTGGGAGCCGCCTTTCCTGTCATCGGGTCGGTGGTTGTCCCTTCATTTCGAAAGATACGGGTGCTAAAAAAAGTGCTGGAATATTTCTTGAACGCGTTTTTCTCTCTTCCGCCTTTGATGGCACTTTGAAGCATATCCAAAATTTCCGCATCATTTTGGCTATCTAATATATTTTCCTCACTACTGATAACAATCAGTCCTCTATCATCCCAAAACACTTTTTTCCCTAATGCCTCTGCCATGGCGCGCAGCGGGATAAAGGTTCTGTTTCCATATGTATTTGCCGGAACATCAATGGTTTTGGTCTCATTTCCTATTTTCATTTGATTGCTACCTAAAGTAAGTGCGATATCTTTACCATTCGCATTCATTTTCACTGTAGCCGTTTCCTCTATCCATTCCACCTTTGCATCAAAGCTCTCTGCGATGAAGCGAACAGGCACCAAGGTTCTTCCGTCTACCGTAAAGGGAACCACTTCGATATGATTATCAATCAATTTTTCCTCGCCCAAAACAAACGCATTGTTTTCACCAACTGCCAAAACCACTGCGCTATGTATTTTCTGAAACATTTTGGTTTGCACGTCAGTAGCAGAAGGAATGATTTTGATTTTATCGCTCCCCCCTATGCTCGGTGCATTTGGGGTGGCTACTGCCGCCTTTACCTCTTTGATGCCTTTTGAAATCTCTACGTTATCATAAAAGGCAGATGAAGCAGTTCCCACCGAGGCTAAGCCCAATTGTATTCTGTCTATCTCTTTGAGTGCTTCATTTCTGAATTTTATCTCCGTTGTAATTTTTTCTCCATCAAAATAAGCATCAAAGGTGCCTTTTGGCGGATGCACGTGAAGCACAATCGTATGCCAAGCATCCAAGCTTGCTCCTTTTTTATAGTCCTTTCCATTCGCTCCGTCAAAAATAAAAATATTACTGCTTGCCAGAAGGGTCACGGCAGGAGGCCATGCGCCTTCCTTCATCACCGCAATGGTAGCAGGTTGATTACTGCCTTTTTTCAAAAAATAGTCAAAGCTCACGCTGAAATCTTCTGTTTGCATAGCAAATTTTGAAGCTGCAACAGCTGATTTTGTAGTATCATCGTCGAAAACATCCAGGCACATATCGCCTTTTTGATCTGCTCGTTCGGAAATGATGATTTTTGATTTTCCTTCCGTAACATCTGTAAGGGTCCAGCCTCCCGCCGGAAGGCTCCCACTCTTCATGGCATTAAAATCCTCTTTAAAGATTACATCCCCCGAAGATGCATAAACACCTCCAAGCCCAAGTAGACTGAGCGCTAAAAGAGCTGAAATCAGTTTTTTTACCATCACTATTCCTCCCTTTGCTGTGCACAGGTTCCTGCACAATCTTAACCTCATTATATACTGAAAATAGATGTTTGTAAATATAAATGATGAATAGATAAAATTTGTTAAAATCGAAAGTGAAAAAGCACACCTCAAAACAGTGTGCCTTTATCGTTTTGCGCTGCATTTTGCTACCCTCCTAAGGTGATATCCTGCGCCTCATACCATTCTAAAGCTTGGTGCAGATGCTCCACTTTAAAATCCGGCCAGTAATCATCTAAAATATAAAAGTCGGAATATATTGTTTGTATTGGAAGGAACCCGCTGAGCCTTCTGCGGCCGCCCCAACGGATGATGAGATCAATTCTTGATATATCCTTTGAAGCAATATGGGTTGCAATACTGCCTTTGCTTTGCATGGACTGACTAAGGTCCCAATCCCAGCCGTAATTGACTAAGAAGTTTACCCTCATCAACCCTTTTCCAAATTTAACCCGATTGGTAAATGGCAAAAGTTCCTTTGGAAACAGCTCAGACTTGGTATTTCCGACAATGAGCAGTTCGGCGTCGTGCGCAGATAGCTGCATAACCGAATCAACACAAGCTTTCCTAAATGCTTCCGTTTGTTTTGAAGGGCGCTTTGTATTATCCTGCGTAAAACCATAGAAAGTAATTTCTTTCATTCCCATCTCGCAGCATTGATTGTACAGCTTAAGACCGGGACTAATTCCGTATTCATAACCATCCTGTTTTTCATAGCCGTTTTGAAGTGCCCATCGCCTGTTCCCATCTGGTATAATACCAATGTGTTGTGGTAGTCTTTTATACGTATTCAAATGCAACGCCTCCTTATTGATATGAAGTATTCCCCAATTCGTTTGAAAAAATGTTGCATTAGATAAATTTGCCACCGTTTCCCTAAAAAAGCATTGTTTGAAAGTAATCAAGGCGAGCATAAAAGGTAACGACCGGTAATGAGTGGAACTGTTGTAGCAAATTGATGTAACATTGGTACGCGCAACAGATAAAAATTTAATTGCAATGTTTTTTATCGCTAAGCGAGTGCATTGGGATTGTTTAAAACCAAGACGAAAAACCCAGTCTGCCATCAGTGATATAAACCTTGCAAGATTTCCTACAAACAACGAAAAGCTTTGAAACTGTGTGGTTTGAAAGCTTTTTTAGATAAAAAAGCAGCAAGCCAATGTATCATTAGCTTGCTGTAGTGTTGTGTAGTGAGTTAGTTAATAATACAATTTAATTTTGCACCCACCTTGCACCCCCGCAGGGTGCAAAATGCACCTACCCCTTAAAAACGCAGAAAAACAGCAAAGGTTTGGCATTTTCCAACCTTTACTCCGCTGTTTTAAATATGATTAAATATGTGCTACTAAATTACATATTTTTATTTTAAAATCTATAAAATAAAATGTGTCTTTGTAAATTACATAAAGTCAAGATCATTAATGCTACGCTCCAAACAAGCCATGACCTTGTTCTCTATAAATAAACTAACTTCAATTAGTTTAGCACCTTTATATTCTGGCAACTTACTAAAAACTATGCCCGGAGGATTTAAATAATCTAAGGTTTGGTCAACTTTATGTTCAGCTATAATTGACCCATTGGGTGCAATCCACTTGAAAATAAATTCTGCATTTACTGGTTTAAGTTTATTTGAATTCATATTGCCCATTTGTCTTCTTTCAAAATAGCTTTTGTCATATGAGTCGGCGAAAGAAAAACTAATAGTGCATTTACCAAAGGAAGCCTCCTTAAGAAAAAGACCATTTTTTTCAAACATATCGCTTTTGCATATTTTTATTTTATCTTTATATTTGTAATACGCTTTGCTGTCTTTTTTCTTAAGTAATGTCATTAATGTGGCTTTCTCTATATCATTTCTACATAATATAACACTTAAGCTATCATCAATTTTATAGGCGTTTGGATATAATATTTCCGCATGACGAAATTTTCTAGTTTCATCATCCACATATCCTTTGCTATAAATTTTTTTAAACTCTAACTTTTCAAAAGCTTCTTCACCTTGTTGTTTTGGCGCTCCGTGTCCAGCTTGACTAAATTCAGAAAATTCAACTTCCGAATTACTAAGTAATTTACTTAAGTCAAAAAGAAGAAATATAGGAACAGGAACATTAGCGTTGTCATCACCCGAGTAGCGTAAGTCTTTGTGCTTAAAACCTTCATTGTAAAATTGAGTTGGTGTTAATGGACGAAAATAAAATCGAGCGAACGAGGTAGCAGTGCTTTCAGTCATATTAATAACCTGAATACTCGCATTATCATTTTCCATAAGCTTTGTTTCTTTTGCACGAATCCTGCTATACAAAAAACCTGATGAAAGGATGCTAACGGCATTTACAACATCAGTATAATGGAAAGCATATCGTGGCCACCACTTTACATCTGCCTCTTCGCAATTTCTTAGAATTGTTTCCAAATATGTCATATCAACATTCCTCCCATCCAAAAGCACGACCAAGTCCTTCGTTTAATTGATATCCCTCGACAAGGTCGTTAGTTTTTGTATTTAGAAGACGAATATTTGAAATATATCCTAAATTAAGCAATAATTCACAAAATAAGTTTTTTTCTATATCCGAACCTTTTGAAAAGACCGATTGATTGCGAATTTCATCCCATATTTTATATAACTCATCATATACTATACTTAATTCGTTATTTTTATTTTTAAAAATTAATCCCTCATTAGTCTTACTTACAGAAGAATCGGTTGAAAATTGATATGGAAACATTCCACACTGATGTGAAATATCATCAATTAAACCTCTAAAAGACATATCCTTAGCATCTTTTCTTAACCAGTCAATAGTTTCCTTTTGGGTTTTATGCTCTGGGGTAGGATCAGTTCCTTCTCCTATATAAATAAAAATATCAATTGGAAGAGGCTTTAAATATTTTTCCATAATAGGCCTAACATCATTCCAACTCAATTCACCATTACCACATCCAAGCTTTGGAAAAGCAATCGATGAGATATTTTTATCAGCATATGTTTGAACGAATTTTATTAATCCTGACTCAATATACTCTAACTTTGAAGGATATCTCCAGTGCTCTTTTGTAGGGAACAATAGTATCCAATGATCAGGATAATAATATAACATAAGCTTACCTGTTTTTAATGAATTTTTTTCGCAAACTTTTTTATAAGATTCAAACATTTCTGGATATCTATTTTTAAAAGACAAAGCAAGACCTTTTCCCATAACTCCTACAGTGTTCACTGTGTTTACTATAACTTGAGCAGGGCTATTAAAAATATCTCCTTCAATGTATTCAAGCATTTTCTTTCCCTCCATGTTTTATGTGTATTTTTTCTCCATTAGGTAGAACAAAACTGCACTCAAGGTTGCAGCCAGTAACCATTGCCACTTCATCAAGATCATCAATAGTAAATGAACCTCGTTTTATCTTTTGCGAGAAAGCTTGTGGTGTCCTGTTCAATCTTTTAGCAATTTCTGATGCTGTTAGATCAGTTTTGACACATAATATTTTAATTTGTTCATCAATTCTCATAATATCCCTCCTTGCAATATTATAAACTAATATATTTAATAAGTCAATATTTTTATTTAAAATATTTACATTTTCACCCATGTTCCCCTCAAAAATTTAACCTCAATGCATCTGTTTTTCGTTGCCAGTAGAAACACGTACATAGGCACAAACCTTCAGCCGTTGGTCGGCTGTTGCTATTTTGGACGGTGTAATATCATGAACGATTTTTCTTTGTATATTTTCGCACCTCGCATTCTACTGTCCAAGGCAGTTCTGTGCCGTCTCTAAAAACAAAAACCACCTTGCCATCATGCATTACTTTCATATGGTTTATTGAAGCTAATCGTTATGATGTAAAAAACGGCAATGACCCTACGCCAGGTAACATTACAGAGGAAAAAGAAAGCGAACTAGAAGAGTTCATCGACTACGCTA
>CAZQDP010000073.1:0-10396 GCA_964592375.1 uncultured Eubacteriales bacterium
TATACGATTTCCTTACATTTGTCAAGGCTTTTTTCCACGCCATGTAAAAAAATGCAAAAAACACTGTGCAAATGTTGCATATTTTATTTTCTGTGCTTCGAATTTTGTCTAAAAATAAACAAAAATGAATATGCCATGCCAAAAGTCCTTGACAAGCCAGTACACTTTCAGTATAATTCCATAGAACAAGGATGTTCAGCAAGATAACGCATATCAAGCTGCCGGCATCTTTTTTATGATGCCTGTAAAATATATATATTGAGCACTTTATTCGTGAAATATGCTAAATATCAACTTCATTTTTTCATAATTTGTTGATGGAATATGCAGAAAAACTCACAAACGACTTTACACTTAATATAAAATATGTTATAATACATTTTAATAGAAAATGGAGGTGTAGATGAAATGATACTCAATAAAGATGACGCTCTTTCTTTTATGGAAGAAAATGATGTTCAGTTTATTCGGCTTCAGTTTTGCGATATTTTTGGGACACTGAAGAATATCTCCATTACGCCCGAAGAGCTTGAACACGCCTTTGCAGATGGCATTGGATTTGATGCATCCTCAATTAAAGGTTTTTTGAATGAAAATGAAAGTGATCTGCTCTTGTTTCCTAATCCTTCTACCATGAGTGTATTGCCTTGGAGACCTCAAACCGGCAGGGTTGTTCGTTTGTTTTGTGATATCAAGCGGCCGGATGGCACTCATTTTGAAGGAGATATTCGAAGACTGCTCAAAGAAGCAGTTAAGAATGCGCAAAGCAAAGGCTTTCATATCAATATTGGTTCAGAATGTGAGTTTTATTTGTTTGAAACGGATGAAAAGGGCAATCCCACTACAATCCCCCATGATAACGCCACCTATTTTGCCGTAGCTCCTGCAGACAAAGGCGAAAATGTTCGCCGTGAAATATGCCTCACTTTGAAAGAAATGGGACTGATGGTTCAGTCTTCCATGCATGAAAAGGGCATGGGTCAGCATGAAATAATTTTTAAGCACGCAGATGCACTTAATGCTGCTGATCATATGATTTCTTTCAAAACAGTTGTTAAAACAATTGCGGGTAAAAATGGGCTATATGCTTCCTTTATGCCAAAACCACTCAATCATGTTAGCGGAAATGGATTGCACGTGAATATTTCCATCATCAAGGATGGCATCAATGTTTTTGAAAAGAAGGCAGACGACTTATCTCCAATTGCAAAAAGCTTTCTTGCGGGTATTTTGGCTCATATCAAAGGCATTACCGCTTTTACCAACCCGGTGATTAATTCATATAAAAGACTCGGATGCGGTTTTGAAGCACCAAAGTATATTAGTTGGCATTTTGAAAACCGTTCTCAGCTGGTTAGAATTCCTTCTTCGAAGGGTGCATACAGCAGAATGGAACTGAGAAGTCCTGATCCTGCTTGCAACCCATATCTTGCATTTTTACTGCTAATCAGCGCCGGTCTTGAAGGAATTGAAAAAAACCTTACACTCAGTGCCCCAGGTTGTGGCAAGGAATTGCTTCCCCAAAGCCTTTCCGAAGCAATTAATTATGCATTGGCAGATAAGTTTATTGCAGATACCATGGGCGAAGCTACTTTTGAAAAGTATATCGCCGCAAAACTGAGCGAATGTGAAGCATATAATAAAACTGTTCATCACTGGGAAATTGAGAACTATTTCAGAGCACTTTAATTATTTTAAAGTAAAAAAAGGAAAGTGAATATATGGACAGATTTTTGCTGGTTTCCGGCTCAGACAAAGGCAGAGAATATCTATATGATATTGTTTCGAGTTGCGAGAGTGCACATATTGATACTGTGAAGACAGCAGGAGCAGCGAGGCGTAGCTTGGTTAACTTGGAATATGATATTATAATTATCAATGCGCCAATGCAGGATGAAAATGGCATTGAGCTTGCTATCGATATTTCTACAAAATGGAATACCTCTGTTATTCTTGTTGTAAAATCGGAGTATTTTGAGCAGGTTCAGGACTGTGTAGAAAGTGCAGGTGTGTATGTTTTATCGAAGCCCGTAAGCCGCCAAGGTTTCTACCACGCCCTTCAATTTGTTTTGGTTGCCAGCAGAAAAATGCTCATGCTATTGCAAAAGCAAAAAACGCTGAAAAAGCAGCTTGAGGATATCAAAATTATTGACCGTGCAAAATGCTGCCTCATTGAGTACCTAAAAATGTCGGAGAACGAAGCGCACCGTCATATTGAAAAACAAGCCATGGACTTAAGACGCACGAAACGTATGATAGCGGAGGATATATTAAAAACATATGAAATGTGAAAAATTACATGAAGAATGCGGAATATTTGGAATTACAGGGGTGCCGGGTGGTGAAGCTGCCGGCATTACATACAATGCTTTGCTTGCCCTTCAGCATAGGGGGCAGGAAAGTGCAGGAATTGCCGCTGTAAAGGGGAACTCTATTTTATATCATAAGAATAGAGGTCTTGTTTCAGAGGTATTTTCCGGCAATGTCATGTCTAAGCTGCCCAAATGCAAACTTGCTATTGGGCATGTGCGCTATTCTACAACCGGTTCAGACACGAAGGAAAATGCCCAGCCTATAATTACAGATTATTTTAAGGGTAGGGTTGCCATTTCTCACAATGGCAATATCATCAATGCTCCTGCGCTTCGAGAGAAGATGCAGGAATACGGCATTTTATTTAATACCAGTAACGACAGTGAAGTCATTTCCTCTCTCATTGCATATGAAGCACTCACTTCCCCAACAATTGAAGATGCAATTATTAAGGCTGTAGACCAAATTAAAGGTGCTTACAGCCTTGTCGTTATCAGTGGGACAACTTTAATTGCAGTACGTGACCCAAGCGGCTTTCGGCCTTTATGTATGGGCAGTACGGATGGGATTACTGCGTTTTCTTCGGAAAGCTGTGCTTTGGATGCAGCCGGAATTCAATTCATCCGCGACATTAAACCGGGAGAACTTGTGAGCGTGGACGCAGACGGATGCAAAAGAAGTAGATTTTTCAGCGATGGTGAGAAGGAAGGACTTTGCATATTTGAATACGTATACTTTGCACGTACAGACAGTGTGATTGATAATGTCAGCGTATATGCGGCACGTTTCAAGGCAGGCAGGGAGCTTGCAAGGCAGCATCCGGTGGAAGCGGATTTGGTTTGCGGCGTGCCCGATTCCGGTCTGGAGGCAGCACAAGGATATGCTTCACAAAGCGGCATTTTATTGGGTAGTGCTTTTGTAAAAAACAGATATATCGGAAGAAGCTTTATTTTCCCCTCCCAGACCCAGCGGGAACAAGCGGTTAAGGTAAAGCTCAATCCTTTGAAGGCAAATATAGCCGGCAAACGCATTGTTCTTGTGGACGACTCCATTGTAAGAGGAACGACAAGTGCCAAAATTATAGCCACCCTTAAAAACGCAGGTGCAAAAGAGGTTCATTTGCGTATATCCTCTCCTCCATTTTTACATACCTGCCATTTTGGTACGGATATTGATGATGAGCACAATCTCATTGCGCGCAATTTTTCGATAGATGAAATTGCAAAGCAAATCGGAGCAGATAGTTTGGGGTACATCAGCTTGGAAGGCTTAAAGACTGCTTGCACTGGTTGTAATGTCGATTTTTGCACAGGTTGTTTTTCCGGAGACTACCCCATCGCGCTTGACAATTTACATACCAAAAATCAGTTTGAATAATATACAAAGAGGTGATTTATATGTCAATTCCATGTTGGCTTATGCTGTCGGATGGTTCCATCTTTAAAGGCAAAAGCTTCGGTCTAAAAGGGGAAGCCATAGGTGAAATTGTATTCACAACCGCTATGACGGGTTATATAGAAACACTAACGGACCCAAGTTATTTCGGCCAAATCGTGGTTCAGGCGTTTCCGCTCATCGGAAACTATGGAATCATCGAAGAAGATTTCGAATCCAGAAAATCTTTTGTGTCGGGGTATATTGTACGGCAGTGGTGCCAATTTCCATCCAATTTCAGATGTGAGCAAACAATTGACACATTTTTGCACAATCAAAATATCGTTGGCCTTCATGATATTGATACCAGACGACTGACGAAAATCATTCGGGAATACGGTGTAATGAACGCCATCATCACTCCGAATGACCCTACGAGCAACAAAGAGGCACTACTCGAAAAGCTAAAAAACTATAAAATTATCGATGCCGTAAAGCAGGTCACATTTGGTAGCCAAGTGATGCAAACGGCAAAAAATAGCAAGTACAAAGTGGTTGTGTGGGATTTCGGACTGAAACTCAATATCGTTCGGGAACTGATGAAAAGAGGATGTGATGTCATTACCGTTCCTGCGGGCGAATCTGCAGAGGCCATCTTGAAACTTCAACCCGACGGCATTATGCTATCCAACGGGCCGGGTGACCCGGCAGAAAACACGGAAGTGATTGCTCAGCTGCAAGAAATATTGAAACATCCTATTCCTATTTTCGGCATATGCTTAGGTCATCAGCTTTTGGCATTGGCCAAAGGCGGCAAAACCAAAAAGCTAAAATACGGTCATAGAGGCTCCAACCAGCCTGTAAAGGATATTGATAAAAACAGAGTGTATATTACCAGCCAAAACCATGGATATGCCGTTGTGCCCGAAAGTATTGATACAAACATTGGCCACGTGAGCCATATGAATGTCAATGATAACACCTGCGAGGGTGTACGCTATAAAGATTGCAATGTGTTCTCCGTACAGTTTCATCCCGAAGCCTCAGGCGGACCACTTGATACATCTTTTTTATTCGACGAGTTTATAAATCGAATGGGAGGTAGTTTCCATGCCCAAAAGGGATGATATTCAAAAGGTTCTTGTCATCGGCTCCGGCCCCATCGTCATTGGGCAGGCAGCGGAGTTTGACTATGCGGGTACGCAGGCCTGCCGTGCACTGAAAGAAGAAGGTCTTGAGGTGGTATTGGTCAATTCAAACCCTGCCACTATTATGACGGATAGAAATATGGCCGACAAAATTTATATCGAGCCGCTGACCACCGATGTCATAAAAGAGATTATCTTAAAAGAAAAACCAGATAGTCTGCTGTCTACGCTAGGTGGGCAAACCGGCCTGACCTTGTCCATGCAGCTCTTTAAGGAAGGTTTTCTAGATTTGCATGACGTAAAGCTTTTAGGTGCTAACTGCGAAACCATTGATAAAGCGGAAGACAGGCAGATGTTCAAGGATACCATGGAAAAAATAGGTCAACCTTGTATTCCTTCGGTGGTGGTTACCAATGTACCCGACGCGCTGAGTTTTGCGCAAAAAATCGGTTATCCCGTCATTGTTCGCCCCGCCTTTACACTAGGTGACTCAGGCGGCGGCATTGCATATGACAAAAAGGAGCTTGCCGAAATTACAGGCAACGGGCTCCGTCTCTCTCCCATTACCCAAGCGCTCATTGAAAAATGCATTTCCGGTTGGAATGAAATTGAATTTGAGGTCATGAGAGATAGCAACGAAAACGTCATCACCGTGTGTTCCATGGAAAACTTTGACCCTGTGGGTGTACATACGGGAGATTCTATTGTTATCGCTCCGGCAGTTACGCTATCGGACAAAGAGTATCAAATGCTTCGAACGGCAGCGCTGGATATTATCACGGAGCTGAAGGTGGAAGGCGGTTGCAATTGTCAGTTTGCACTTCATCCAACGAGTTTTGAATATGCAGTCATTGAGGTAAATCCCAGAGTGTCTCGTTCCTCTGCCCTTGCCTCTAAAGCCACCGGTTATCCCATCGCAAAGGTTGCGGCGAAAATCGCCATCGGATATACCTTAGATGAAATACTCAATGCGGTTACGGGCAAGACATATGCCTCATTTGAACCGGCGCTTGACTATGTGGTAGTCAAATTCCCCAAATGGCCCTTTGATAAGTTTGTCTACGCAAAAAGAACCTTGGGCACTCAAATGAAAGCAACCGGTGAGGTAATGGCAATTGGAGAAAATTTTGAAACTGCCATTATGAAAGCGGTTCGTGGTATTGAGCTTGGTCTTAGTACCTTGAATTTGCCGAAACTAAAAGGTAAAACTGATGAGGAAATCGAAGCGCTTTTGAGTGTTTGTGACGATGAGCGTGCTTTTGTTGTATATGAAGCCATAAAGCGTGGCACAGCACCTGAGCACATCCACGAAATCACCAAAATCGATAACTGGTTTTTATATAAATTCAAGCACTTAGCTGAAATTGAAAGTACGCTTTCTAAAGGAAAATTAGATGACGAAACCACTCTTTTCGCTAAAAAACATGGATTTCCGGACAAAGTCATTGAGCAGCTTAGCGGATGCAAGATTAAAAATAAGCGAGCTGCCTCTTATAAAATGGTAGATACCTGCGCAGGTGAATTTCCTGCCGCAACCCCCTATTTTTACTCTACATATGACGAAGAAAATGAAGCCGAGCCATTTGTATGCGAAGATAAAAAGCGGATCATTGTTTTAGGCTCGGGCCCCATTCGAATTGGTCAGGGAATAGAATTTGATTATTCTGCCGTTCACTGCGTATGGGCACTAAAGAATGCCGGCTATGAAGCCATCATTATTAATAACAATCCTGAGACAGTATCCACAGACTTTGATACTGCAGACAGACTGTATTTTGACCCCTTGACTCCAGAAGACGTGATGAACGTCATTAAAACCGAAAAGCCGCATGGCGTCATTGTCGCTTATGGCGGTCAAACAGCCATTAAACTCACCAAGTTTTTGCATGAAAATAACATTCCCATCATTGGCACCTCTGCTGAAAGTATTGATACTGCAGAGGATAGAGAAAAGTTTGATGCACTACTTTCCAAATGTGGCATTCGTCGTCCTGAGGGCTTTACCGTGTACACAAAGGAGGATGCCATTATCTCTTCCGAAAAACTTGGTTTCCCGGTTCTGCTACGCCCTTCCTATGTACTTGGTGGTCAGAATATGATTATCGCCTATTCCCGAAGTGACGTGGTAGAATATATGGACATTATCTTAAAGAATACACTTGAAAACCCTGTGCTTATTGATAAATACCTGATGGGTGTTGAGGTTGAGGTGGATGCCATATGCGATCAAAAAAATATCCTCATTCCTGGTATTATGGAGCACATTGAGCGTGCAGGAGTGCATTCCGGAGATTCTATATCGGTATATCCTCCCCAATCGCTCAGCCCTAAAATTATTGATAAAATTGTATTATATACCGAAATGCTGGCAAAGGAATTAAATTCCTTAGGTCTTGTGAACATACAGTACGTGGTATATAAGGATGAAGTATATGTCATTGAGGTAAATCCACGCTGTTCTCGGACGGTGCCCTATATCTCCAAGGTTACGGGAGTACCCATGGTGGAGATGGCGGTTCGTGCCAGCCTTGGAGAAACCTTAGATACAATGGGCTATGGCACAGGTCTTTATAAGAGTAGCGAATATATTGCTGTAAAAGTGCCTGTGTTTTCTTTTGAAAAACTACATGATGTGGATACCCACCTAGGCCCCGAAATGAAGTCCACCGGCGAGGTGCTTGGTATTTCAAAGAACTTTGATATTGCACTGCTCAAGGGTCTTATCGGCGCCGGCTATAAGCTCAAACGCAGTGGCGGCGTATTTATTTCCGTTCGAGATACGGATAAATCCGAAATTATAGAGGTTGCAAAGGGTTTTGATTGCCTTGGCTTTAAGCTGTATGCAACGCAAGGCACCTGTGCAGTTCTGCAGGAGTATGGCATCACAAGCCGAGTCGTACAAAAAATATATGAATCGGATGAAAATGCGCTTACCATGATTGAAGATGGCAAGTTCGACTATATTGTATCTACCTCAAAAACAGGCAGGAAGCCTGCAAGAGATAGCGTGAAAATAAGGCGTAAAGCGGTGGAACGCTCTGTTCCGTGCCTTACCTCCATTGATACCGCCAATGCACTACTCAAATGCCTTTCACTAAAGCATAATGCAAATGATATGGATGTCATTGACATTAATAGTATAGGATGTGAACCATAAATGAAATTCACCAAAATGCATGGTATTGGAAATGATTATATTTATTTCAATTGCCTTGATACCCCCATTGAAAACCCACAGGAATTGGCTATAACACTTTCCGATCGCCATTTTAGCATTGGTGGAGACGGCATTGTGCTCATTTGCCCATCGGATAAAGCCGATGCCAAAATGCGCATGTTTAATGCAGATGGCTCAGAAGGAAAAATGTGCGGCAATGCCATTCGTTGCGTGGGTAAGTATTTGTATGACAATGGCTTGGTGCAAAAGAAAACCCTTGAAATTGAAACGCTTAGCGGCATAAAGAAGCTTTCACTTGATGTTTGTGACAACAAGGTAGCCTTTGTAACTGTTGATATGGGCGAAGCAGTCCTTACCGCTTCCCAAATACCGGTTTTGGTAAAAGATTCACCGGTTGTAGATTATAAGCTCACCATTGGGGATGCCTCCTATCGCATCACCTGCGTATCGATGGGCAATCCTCACTGCGTGGTTTTTATGAGCGGCATTGAAAGTTTGCCACTGGAAGTAATCGGTCCGACTTTTGAGCATCATCCCGTGTTTCCGGAACGTGTGAATACCGAATTTATTGAAGTGGAAAGTTCCACCTCCATTAAAATGAGAGTGTGGGAAAGAGGCTCCGGCGAAACCTTTGCCTGCGGTACCGGTGCATGTGCTGCGGTCGTGGCTTGCGTTCTAAACGGAAAATGCAAGCAGGGCGAGGAGATTACTGTACATCTTCGCGGTGGAGATTTGAAAATTACCTATCAGCTAAATGGTACTGTATTGATGTGCGGCAGTGCTACATTTGCATTTGAAGGAGAGGTTCACGTATAATGGCATCAATTAATCAAAACTATATGAATTTAAAAGAAAGCTACTTATTTTCGGATATAGCCAAAAGAGTGACAGCATTTGTGAATGAAAATCCGAGCAAAAACGTTATTCGAATGGGCATTGGAGATGTGACCATGCCACTTCCGCAAAGCGTTGTTCGTGCCATGAAAAATGCCTGCGATGAAATGGGCGAAAAAAGCAGCTTTAAAGGTTATGGACCGGAACAGGGTTACGACTTTTTAAAGCAAGCCATTGCAAATTACTATATGAATAGAAACGTGTCCCTTGACCTTCATGAAATATTTATCTCAGACGGAGCAAAGAGTGATATCGGCAATATTACCGATATTTTCAGTAATGACAATACGGTGGTCATTCCCGACCCGGTGTACCCGGTATATGTCGATAGCAACCTCATGCTGGGCAGAAAGATTTCTTATATCAATGCCACGGATGACAACGGATTTCTTCCACTTCCGGATGAAAACATAGAAGCAGATATCATCTATCTGTGCTCTCCGAATAATCCTACCGGTGCTGTATACGATAGATCCCAGCTTAAGAAATGGGTGGACTATGCACTGGATAATCAGGCAGTGATTTTATTTGATGCCGCCTATGAAGCCTTTATTCAAGATGAAAATCTCCCTCGTAGCATTTATGAAATAGACGGCGCCAAAAGATGCGTTATTGAGTTTTGTTCCTTTTCCAAAACAGCAGGGTTTACAGGCACAAGATGTGGATATACCATCGTCCCCAAGGAGCTTACCTATGAGGATAAATCCTTAAATAGCATGTGGCTTCGCCGTCAGACCACGAAATTCAATGGTGTCCCCTATATCGTGCAAAAAGGCGCGCAGGCGGTGTTTTCGCCGGAAGGTCAGCTTGAAGTTTCGCAGAATATTGCGTACTATATGGAAAACGCTAAAATTATTGCAGAGACCTTCTCCGCAAAAGGCATCAAGTATACCGGCGGTATCAACTCGCCATACATTTGGCTCAAATGCCCAAACAATACTCGTTCCTGGGACTTTTTTGATTTGTTACTCAATCAGGCACATGTTGTAGGCACTCCCGGAGCAGGCTTTGGTAAAAACGGCGAAAATCATTTTAGACTTACTGCTTTTAATAATAAAGAAAATACCATAGAAGCGATGAAAAGAATTAACGCAATATTATAAATGAAGCAGTCAGGGACAGATGGCGGTAAAGCATCACTTCCCTGCCACTTTTTATAGTGCCTAAATGCGGCGGGATATGCCGCCGGCAGCAAGAGTGTAGATGTTAACATTTTCATCAAAAATATTAGCATTTTCATGAAAAACGTTATCATTTCCATGAAAAAAAGCTTGCTTTTTCACTGAAGATAGTATATAATATATAACGTTGACACGCAAAGATAGTGCAAACAGCAAGCGTTCAGTATCTTCTTCATTTCATTATCAGATGAATGGATGCACTTTGGGTCATCAGTAGATATGCGGATGTGGCGGAATTGGCAGACGCGCATGGTTCAGGTCCATGTGAAAGCAATTTCATGCAGGTTCAAGTCCTGTCATCCGCACCA
>CAZQDP010000074.1:0-9874 GCA_964592375.1 uncultured Eubacteriales bacterium
CCGCTTCCATAAAAACCTTGCAATTTATCGGAAAATGTGGTATAATTACTTTATTATTACAAAAGCTTTATGGCAAGGTGGCTTTTGTTGTATTTGAAGTGATACAAATCAGCCAAAAGCTGCCTTTCACGGCGGCTTTTTTAATTTGAAGAAATGAGGAAAGAGTGTAGTACATGGAAAAAATGCAATTTGAACAATTAGGGTTATCAAAAGAGATTTTAAGGGCTGTTACGGATATGGGCTTTGAGGAAGCAACAGCCATACAAACCGCAAGTATTCCGCTGATCAAGGCCGGCCGGGATATTTTGGGTCAATCCCAAACGGGCACAGGCAAAACAGCCGCCTTTGGCATACCGGCCATTGAAATGGTCAATCCGGAGGTTCGGCATGTGCAGGTGCTGATTTTGTGCCCCACAAGAGAGCTTGCCATGCAATCCGGCGATGAAATTCAGAAATTCGCCAAGTATAAGCATGGTGTCAAAATACTCACCATTTATGGTGGGCAACCCATTGAGCGCCAAATCAAGCCCTTAAAGCAGGGTGTGAACATTGTGATCGGAACACCGGGCAGAGTCATGGACCATATGAGAAGGCGCACACTGAAAATGGACCATGTATCCATGGTTATTTTGGATGAAGCGGATGAAATGCTCAATATGGGCTTTCGAGAAGATATTGAGACCATCCTAAAGGATGTTCCAGAAAACCGCCAAACGGTTTTATTTTATGCTACCATGTCCAGTGAAATCTCTCGCATCACCAAGCTGTATCAAAAAGATCCTGAGCTTGTAAAAATCGCACATAAGCAGCTGACTGTCCCCAGCATTGAGCAAAACTATTATGAGGTAAAGCAGGTCAAAAAATTAGAGGTTCTTAGTATTTTGATTGATATGCACAATCCTCGGCTTTCCATTGTATTTTGTAATACCAAAAAAACGGTGGATATTTTGGTCGGTGAGCTTCAGCTTCGCGGTTATATGGTGGACGGACTGCATGGAGATATGAAGCAGCAGACCCGCTCAAGGGTGATGGATCGATTTAGAAGCGGAAAAATTGATATTTTGGTCGCCACCGATGTGGCCGCCAGGGGCATTGATGTGGATGATGTGGATGCCGTTTTTAATTACGATTTGCCTCAAGATGAAGAATACTATGTGCATCGTATCGGCAGAACCGGCAGAGCAGGCCGAACCGGCAAAGCCTTTACTTTTGTGACCGGGCGCAGAGAAATCAATGAACTCATGGATATTCAGCGCTATGCAAACACCAAAATCACCCTCAGAAAAGTACCCACCTTGAGTGATGCGGAGCAAACTCGCACCAATCGGTTTATTGAAGATGTTAAAAAGATACTGGAAAACGGCGACCTTGAAAACTATTCCAAAATCATAGACGCGCTTACAGACGAGGATTATACCTCTGTAGATGTAGCCGCTGCCCTTGTTAAAATGATTATGGATAGGGATAAGGTCAAGGATATTCCGGTGGAAGAAGACTTTGGAGATACCGGTGCAGAAGCAGGAATGGTTCGCCTTTTCATCAACATTGGCCGCTTTCAAAATATCAGTGCCAAGGATGTGCTCGGAGCCATTACCAATGAAACGGGTATTCACGGCAAGCTAATTGGGAAGATTGATATATTTGAAAAGTTCACTTTTATCGAAGTGCCGGAGGAAAATGCAGCTGAAGTCGTGCTTGCCATGAAAAATGTGCAAATCAAGGGCAGAAAAATCAACATTGAGCGAGCCAAAGGAAAAAGCTAATGTTTTAGCATCCTCGGTTGTGTTCCTGTTTATACGAAAGATGGTTCTTTTAAAGTAGAGCCATCTTTTTTTATATTCTAAAAACCAAACTATCACTTGACGATTTGCAAGTGTTGTTATACAATATCTGCAAGAGGTGGATGTATGGCGTTTATTCAGCTTCGGAATGTAACAAAGGAATACAAAACCGGCGATATTGTTTTTCGTGCAGTGGATGATGTGAGCCTTGATATTCATGAGGGCGAACTTGTTATGTTTTTAGGAGACAGCGGCGCCGGAAAATCTACCCTGCTTAATCTTTTGGGTGGCCTTGATACCATCACAAGCGGTGATATTCGTGTGAACGACACGAGCCTTAAAAACGCCAAAGATAGTGTTTTAACAAGATATCGGCGTAGCAGTGTTGGCTTTGTGTTTCAATTTTATAATCTTATCTCGTCGCTAACTGCACTGGAAAATGTTCATTTGGTGGGCAATATGAGTAAGTCTTCTCAAGATGGCGCCGCGCTCCTTCAGGAATTGGGGCTGGGTCATCGCATGGGATATTTTCCTTCTCAGCTCTCCGGCGGTGAGCAGCAAAGGGTTGCCATTGCCAGGGCTTTGTGCAAAAATCCGGCGCTTTTGCTTTGTGATGAGCCCACAGGCGCACTTGATTATATGAACAGCAAGCATATTCTCTCTTTAATACAGAGGATTAACCAAGAAAAACGGAAAACCACCATTATCGTAACGCATAACAATGCCATCGAACCCATGGCGCATAAAATTGTTCGAATGAAAAGCGGTCGCGTGGTGGATGTCAAAATCAACCCTACGCCAAGCAATATTGGCGATTTGGAGTGGTGATATGCTGTTACGAAAGCTTCTTAGAGATATGCGAAAAAATATTCTCAGCACACTGACCATTGTTCTCATCAGCGCACTGGGAATTATGTTTTGGGCAGGCTTTGAGGGTGTTACCGAAAACACAGAGCGGATTGTTGAGGAGTATTATCTGGCGCATTTTATGCCGGATGTTTTCATTACCGGTCAAGGGCTAACGCAGGGGGATATCCATGACCTTGAAATGAACGGTGCTTCCATGATAGAAGGTAGAACGACTTTTGATATGACCGCAAAGGATTTGGAGGATGCCACGCTGCGCATCTTTGCCCAAAAGCTACCTTGTGTGCTGAGTCGGCCTTTGATTGTGCAGGGCAGTGATGAAGCGAGTGATGATCCCCGCAATATTATGCTGGGGCATGATTTCATGCAGGCAAACGGTCTTTCCGTGGGAGATGACATTCGATTGCTGTATGAAAATCGTTACTATGAATATCATATTATTGCATCCATCAAGACTCCCGAAACCATTTATTTTCTAAAAGATGCCTCTTCCCTTTTTCCTAATCACAAGGAGTTTGGCTTTGCCATATTGGATGAGGCGGCCATTACCGATATGGTCTATGGAGGCCGGCGCCATATTTATAATCAAATCGTACTCAAAACCGATAATCCAAAGGCCATGCAGGAATATGCTGTGCAAAAACTGGGCAGTAGAATTGTTTCGGTAACGGATAGGTCAGGCCAAATATCGGCAAGCATGGTGGAGCAGCAGGAAAAGGAATCCGGCGCGATAAACGGTGTTTTCCCCACGATATTTTTTATTATTGCCGCACTCATTTCCTATACCGGCATGAAACGGCAGGTAGATAAGGAACGCATCACCATTGGCACCATGAAGGCACTGGGCGTGAAGGGTGGGGCAATTCTTTTGCATTATGGCTCATTTGGATTTGTGAGCAGTATCTTTTCTGCTCTGCTTGGCATACCCCTTGGCATTGTTATTCCAAGGCTGATGCTCAAGGTATATGAATTATACTTCTCATTTCCTCCCTATACCGTCATCATCAATTATCGTATCAGCATTTTGGCATCGCTCCTGGTATGCGCCATGTGCACTTTATCCTCTTTTTGGGCAGGAAAAAGCACTTTATCCCTCTCCCCTTCCATATGCATGCGGCCGAAAAGTACACGTCCTGGCAAAAGAATTCTACTGGAAAGATGGATTTGTTTATGGGAAAAATTTGGCTTTCTCCAAAAAATTATTCTTCGAAATATGTTTCGCAATAAGGATAGGCTGGTGATGAGTGTTTTTGGCATCTCATGTAGCTGCGCACTTGTTTTTATTGCATTTGGTATGCAAAGCTCCATTGATAATATGATGAGTAGCACCTTTGAAAAGTTAAACAGCTATGAGTTGAAGGTGTATTTTAAGCCCACCGCTACTGAGCCCGAAAAAAAGCGCATTGTGGGTCTATCTGAGATAGCAATCGGTGAGCTTGTGATGGAAACCGGTGCAAAAATCACCGGAAAATCAGGGGTTCAAAAAACCTCCTCTATTACGGTGTTACCCGATATTTCAACCCTTAGCGGCATTTACGAGGGAAGAGATGCTACGGCGCCACTCCCCATGGTTGGCTGCATGATTTCCTCTGTTTTGGCGGAAAATTTGGGAGTTACGGTGGGCGATGATATTGCCATCGAGTTTACCGGCAAGCGAAAGGTCATTACTCTTTCGGTCAACAAAATTGTTGTTTTAAGCTTTGGCCAAGGCATTTATGTAAGCCAGAGTGCGTGGAGACAAGCGGGAGAGCCTTTTATCGCCGGTGCCGCTCTGCTGAGGCTCGATGAAAATGCAGATAAAGATTTTCTCTATGAAAAAATCAACGATTATGATTTTGTGCTCAGTGCAAAGGTGCAATCCTCGCTGATGGAGGATATGATGCAAAATATGCAAGCCTCCAGAACTTCTATTTTGGTGATGATTATTTTTGCAGGTCTGATGGCATTTATTGTGCTTTTCAATTTGGGCATGATGAATTTTCTTGAACGTGAGCGAGAAATCGCTACCCTGAAGGTGGTTGGTTTTTTTAGCGGTGAAGTGAAGCAAATGGCATTTGGTGAAAATTACATATTTACGGCTTTCGGCACATTGTTTGGGTTACTCCTTGGAAATATTGGTTTGGATTATATGCTGGCTTTGAGCGTAAATGAGTATTATACTTTTACAAAAAGTGTAACTGCGATTACGTATCTCTACAGCTTTTGCATGATTTTTCTTTTTGCCATTTCCACCAATTTATTTTTAGGCAGATATACAAAGCGTGCAGATATGCTTAGCGCACTTCAATCAACCCAATAGTGAAGGCAGACGAAACCGTCTGCCCATTTTTTGCGGGAACATCTCACTTTTTCATTCTTTACACTGATAGCATCAGGCCTAAGTAAGCCCCACCTTTTTTCCCCAACATCGTTATTGCAACCGCACATTGACTGCCTGTAGGCCTCGCTGACCATTTTCTATTTCAAATTCTACCTTTTGTCCTTCCTCTAAGGATTTGTAGCCTTCGGACTGTATGGCAGAAAAATGCACAAAAACATCTTCGCCGCCGGTTCGCTGGATAAACCCAAAGCCTTTACCGGCGTCAAACCATTTTACTGTTCCTTGCATATATTATTCACCTCCTTTGTTTGTTTTGCGTATATAAAAAAAACATTACCCAACATGATTATTATGCAAATTTTATGTGAAAACTATGCATGCGTAAATTTTGTTAAATTTAATAATAGACAAACCCCTGTGTTTCGTGTATAATATATCATACTCGACCTAAAACGAGAATACCCCTAAGAATAAAGGGTTTAACAGACGAAAGAGGTGCCAATTTATGATCGTACTTTTAAAGCGCAATGTATCAAATGAACAATTGGAGGATTTACGGCTCCGCCTGATTGAAGGCGGCGTTTCGGTTGATATATCCAAAGGAGAATATTGCACTATTTTAGGACTTGTGGGTGATGTGTCCTCTATTGATATCGACAGGCTCAAGGCAGATGAGCGTGTCGATGATGTAAAGCGTGTTTCCGAACCATACAAGCGCTCTAATCGAAAATTCCATCCCTTAGATACGGTGATTGAAATAGGCGACCTCAAGATAGGCGACGGTAGCTTTCACATGATTGCAGGGCCTTGCTCTGTGGAAGGTGAGGAGCAAATTTGCGATATCGCTAAGAGCATCAAAGCCTCCGGCGCTACCATGCTTCGCGGCGGTGCATTTAAGCCTCGCACCTCTCCTTATTCTTTCCAAGGCTTAGAGAGTGAAGGTATTGAACTTTTGATAGAAGCCAAGAAGCGCACGGGTCTTCCCATTGTTACGGAAATTATGGATTTATCACAAATTGATTTGTTTGGGGATGTGGATATTATTCAAGTCGGTGCTCGTAATATGCAGAATTTCAGGCTTTTAAAGGAGCTTGGTAAGTGCCGAAAGCCCATTTTACTCAAACGAGGACTTGCCAATACCATTGAAGAATTTTTAATGAGTGCAGAATATATCATGGCAAGCGGAAACCCTGATGTTATCTTATGTGAAAGAGGCATACGCACCTTTGAAACCTATACGAGAAATACCTTCGACATCTCTGCCATTCCGGTTCTTAAAAGGCTTTCTCATCTTCCTGTCTTTGCGGATCCAAGCCATGCGGCGGGCTTAAATTATTTGGTTAGACCGCTATCACTAGCAGCAGTTGCCGCCGGGGCAGATGGTCTGATGATTGAGGTTCACAATAATCCATCTTGTGCTTTATCAGATGGTGCCCAGTCTTTGACTCCCGATGAGTTTCATACAACTGCGCAAGAAATTTTAAAGCTCAGCGCCTATTTCAAGGCTTAGCTGCATCCTTACTTTACATCAAAAAAATGGCTTGCAAAGCCACCAAATGCTTTGCAAGCCTTATTTATTTCAATAGCAATATGCATGCTTATTTGAGAAAGAATTTTTCAAAATATCGCTCTGCCTGATAAGGCACCACATAATTGCTTACAATCGTCATCTTACTGTTATCCGTTCCACCCGACGAGTTCGAAAAAGTCTTCCAGTGATTATACTCAAAATTAGCCTTCCCAGATAAATAGGCAGGAATGCTACTGGAAACCGACCGGTATATTTCCGATGCCGGTGTAAAGCTACCTAATATAAATACCGATACGATAAGCCACCATACAGCGGTATTGCCACTTTTGCGAAGACTACCTAATGCATAGATCGTCATCAGCGCTAAAATGCATAAAAACGGTATCGAGGCGCGCATACAAAAATCATTTCCTCTTCCGAAATAAAACAGAGGAACAATAGCAAGTGCCAGTGTACAAAAACCAAGAAGAAGCTTGTTCACGTGTTTTCGCAGTAACAGTGCATACAGACCGAATTCAAGTAAACAGAAAAAGAAATACCATAAAGCGAAAAAAATCAAGGAATTCGTGTCGCCACTCTTCACGGTTCTTTCAAAAATAAAGCCTTTGTGCCCCGTTTCAGTATTGAGTGTGAAGAATAAACCAATCGGCAATACACAAAAAACACACGCCAAATTTGGGATGCTCAGCATTTCCTTGATACTGCTTTTGATAGATGGAATTTTCTCCATACCGCTACATCTTAGATTTTCTGTTCCAAATAAGAAAATAAATAAAAGCAGTAGCAGTGCTCCCACAAAGGGTAGCGGCGCATATGGTATCATCAAGAAGCATAGGAATACAATGCATTTTCGGCTCTTCTGCAGTAGCATTAGAAAAGTAATAATCCATGTAGGCAGTGACTGATTAAAGACCCAATAGAGCTGCGTAGAAAAAGACGAATATTGAAGCTGGGCAGACCACCATTCTTTGTGATTTTTCAGTAAATCTGTGATGAGTCCACCAAACGTAAATCCGTCATGAATGCGCCCACCTGCTAAGAACAAGTATCCGATAATATCAGCACCGCTCCATAAAACATACAAAAAGGCGGCAAGTGGCATGATTTTACCAAGTAGCCTCTGCAATAAATAAACGGTAATCACCGCTCCTATGCAGGTCCAAATATACAGCGCAAAATTAGCGGCTCCCCATCCAAACGCTTTCCCCACAAGTGCCGCTGGCAACCAGAAGGCAAAATAATAGTTTAGCAAACCGCTTTGACCGAATTTCTGTGCAAAAGGCAAATCCTTCGAATAATCAAATTTCACGGGCCAACTGCTATGCACCAAATCTCCAAAAATGGCATTTCTCCCGTCAAAATCTACATTCTGAAATGACATGCCTCCAATGCCGGAAAACAGCACCCACACAAGCACAATCACAATAGACGGCCACCATTTCTTTAGCGTAAAAAAATTCTCCGCCTCCGCCTCCGCAAGTGGATTTAGCCCGGTGCGAATAAGCTCATAGATACCATAGCCCAGCAGTACAATGGATGGAATGGATATGTAATAGCGAAACCAAAAAAATAGCCATAATGCTATTGGCAGAGCAATGTACGCATAAATAATCGTATGGATATTGCGCTCAATGGAAATGGTGGTGATTTGTCCAATTGCTTTTGTTTTCAAAAATATTCATTCCTTTCGATGTGCTTGTCGCTTGTACGCTTATATAAAAAATCATAACCGCATAATGTTATTTACTCCATCGCTTTGAAGATGAACTGTCCAAAATACTTTGGTAGGTGAAAATCCATTTTCTCCTGTTCAATTAAATTCCAGCATCCAAAATGTGGATGCGAATTATCCTCGGCACATTTATAGAGATTGCCTTTCATATTGCTTGAAATGACACCAAAATATCGCTTTAGCACTGGAAATGGAAGAAAAAATTTTAGTTTCCAGCTTTTACTTTTGCGAAGCGTTTCAATCTGGAAAATAGACATATCCTCCTCAATACTTTGCCTATCAAACCTATTCGTGCCAATGCCTGCAAGCATTGCACCATTTGCATTAAACTCAAAATTGATATACTTCTCCGACTCCTTCGGATTGGGACAAATAAAAAACTCAACGCAACTATCGGTATACACCGGATCGTTTTGCTGCGAAAATCTTGCCAAAATATCCGTTTCTTCAATATCAAAACGCACAAAAATCCCCTTTTGGTTATAAAGCAACCTTGCCTCGGTAATAGGCTTGATGCCGCCCGTATCCCAGGGGAAATATGCAATCTCTGCTTTTTCTGCTTTATCCCACTCACTGCTGAGCAGATGGAAATCCTCCAATTGCGACTCACCGATGTAATATGTTTTCATTTTTCCCTCCAAGGCACAGTGGCCTTTGCTGTATCATCATTATTGCATATAAATTAAAAAATTTACTTGTAAGAAACGGGGATAGCCATTAGCTTCCCCGTTTCAAAATGAAAATTAATTAAGTGCCGCTATCCGGCGAAGGCGTAGGAAGCTGAATTTCGCTACTTGGGCTCTGCGATGGCCCAGGTGCCGCATCCCCCTGCAAATCCGCTTTGTATTTAACAACATACACAAATTGCAATGTGGTGCCGTTTCTCATGTTTTCATGTACAAACACCATATCGCCGGCTTGAGCAAATTGGGTAAAATCATACTCATGTCTCAGCTTTGTATTGGTGTCTGTTTCATCATAGGAATACGTTTTCCAGGTAGAAAGCCCCGAGCCTACAAATACCGAGCTGAGCCAATCGGGCGTATCTTGTCCGATTTCCATCTCAAATGATTCCGGACTCAGTGGTGGAATGCTACTGATTTTGCCGCATCGCAGTGCGTAATACATATCCATTTCCGTTTTATACATCTTATCCTCAGGATTGATAACCACATTGCCGTATTGGTTTTTAAATATGCTCTTGCTCTGCGTTTCTCCCTCACTGATGTCAAACAGTACCTGAATGTTTTTTATCTCGCCCTTGGGGTTATAGCCAAAAGTAATGACATCCCCCTTGCTCACCGACTTGCCGGACGCATAATCAAGCTCAGAACCATCCTCCATCAAATAAGTCTGCGAAGTGTTCTCTGCGGTCAGCCTAGTGGAATTGTTGCCACCCGCAATTTGCGTTATGGAAGATACAATAATAATCGGGCTGTTTATCACAGAAGGTTGTGCTAGAATATCTTCATTATATAGCACAATGATCCCGTTAATGTCCTTTTCTTTTGCACTGTCGTAAATGAGATAAGGCTCTGCATTATATTTCGAATAGGTGCTCATCTTATAAATAGAGCTTGCGACCGTTGAAAATCTTCCGATAATGTAATTTTCCGTATCGCTCCTGTCGTTTGGTACCAGAT
>CAZQDP010000075.1:0-9850 GCA_964592375.1 uncultured Eubacteriales bacterium
TTTTTCTGATATTCCCCCAATAGCTTTTCGTACAGCTCATCACCTACACATTCACGGGCACTTTTGCACCACAAAATGCAGGACTGTATATGGTTATAGACCACAAATCCGCATGTCTGGCAGCTTCTTTGTGCATCGGATGAGAAGAGTTCTACCTCACTGCCGCAGGTAGGGCATTTTTTAATCTTTAAGGTTGGCGTACCGCTGATATTGGCGGCGCCGGGGCAAAATTTAGCCGGCATATGCATTCTCCTTTTGGGTCTAACTTTTTTGTTTTATTCTTTTGCGAAATGATGAGCCGTCTTGTTGGCAATGTGCACAAGGGAAAGCATGACCGGAACCTCCACAAGCACACCGACCACAGTGGCCAGTGCGACCGGCGACGTGGCGCCAAAGAGTGCAATGGCAACTGCCACGGAAAGCTCGAAGAAATTGGATGCTCCAATCATTCCGGCAGGAGCTGCTATGCTATATGGCAGCTTCAATATTTTGCAAGCAATATAGGCGATAAAAAAAATCAAAAATGTTTGTATGGTCAGTGGCAGGGCAATGTAAAGAATATGCAACGGATTTTCCACGATCACTTTGCCTTGAAATGCAAAAATAATGATCAGTGTCAAAAGCAAGCCTAAGATAGTTATACCATGAAACCTCGGAAGAAATCGCTCTTCAAAATAGGCCTCACCTTTGCTGCGAATAACCAGGATTCGTGTCAGCATCCCCCCTGCAAGAGGAATGACCACGAAAAGAATGACGGATAGTACGAGGGTGCTCCAAGGGACGCTAACACCCCCCACGCCAAGTAAAAATGCCACGATGGGTGTGAATGCAATGAAGATGATGAGATCATTTGTGGCAACCTGAATGACTGTATAGGCCGGATTGCCTTTTGTGAGGTGACTCCAAACAAACACCATGGCGGTACAAGGCGCCGCTCCAAGCAAAACTGCTCCTGCAAGATAATCTTTTGCCAAATCTGCCGGGATGAGTGCTTTGAAAACCACGTAAAAGAAAAATGCGGCAATGCCATACATGGTAAATGGCTTGATAAGCCAGTTGACCACCCATGTGACATACAGACCCTTTGGATTTTTGCCAACATCTTTAATGCTGGCAAAATCCACCTTCATCATCATAGGATAAATCATCACCCAAATGAGAATAACAATGGGAATGGAGATATTTGCATATTCGAATTGACCAAGAACAGATACAACCTGCGGCAAATACTGACCAATGCCAATCCCTGCTGCCATACAGAGCAAAACCCATATGGTGAGATACTTTTCGAAAAATCCTATTTTCGCTGTGTTGTTTTTATTCATGTCCTCACTCCCTTTTATTATTATACGCTTTCTTTTTTCTTATTCTTATGCCAAAGGGTATACTGCTTGTGTCCGCCAGATAAATTATACACTTTTTCAAAGCCATTTTGAAGAAGGATGTTCTGCGCCGCATTGCCAGTTGTGCCTTTGTTGCAATAGGTAATGGTTGGCTCCTTTTTGTCCATGTGCAAGAGCGCACTTCGCAGCTTATCATGCGGTACATTTTGAGCGTTAGCAATGTGACCCTTTTCGTACTGCGCAGGGGCTCTTGCATCAACCAAATGGTATGTTTGGCCTTTTTCCCTTAGCATATCAAGCTGTGCAGATGTAATTAGCGCTCTGCCTTGACGCAGCGCATTATCTAAAATCATGCCGGTATACATCACTGGGTCCTTGGTCGTAGAGAAGGGCGGTGCATAGGCAAGGTCTAAGTGAAACAAATCCTCTGCCAACGCGCCAAAGGTGATGGCTGTTGCGAATACATCAATTCTTTTATCCACGCCATCTTGCCCTACAATCTGCACCCCCAAAAGCCTACCGTCGGCTTTATTGGCAATGGCTTTGATGGTCATTTCCTTCCCACCCATATATTCGGGCCGATTTGGTTTTGTATTGTGGCAAATGGTCACGTCATATCCATGCGCCGTGGCTTCCTGCTCACCAAGCCCTGTTCTGGCAACGGTATAATCAAAAATCTTAAAAATACCTGTGCCAAGAATACCCCGAAAGCGAAGGCTCCCGCCGGTTACGCAGTCGCCGGCAATTCTTCCGGTTTTATTGGCGGTAGATCCGAGAGGGCAATATACACTTTCTTTTGTGATTAAATGAATTTGCTCACAGCAGTCGCCGCAGGCATAAATATCCTCTATATTTGTTTGCATCGCTTCATTGACCTTGATGGCTCCGGCGGGTCCTATCTCAATGCCGGCATGAGTGGCCAATTGCGTATTGGGACGCACTCCTGCCGCGATGAGAATGAGCTGCGCATCAATTTCAGTACCATCCGATAATATGGCACCTTCCTTGGTGATTTTTGCAATCGTGGCATCGGCATAGACTGCAACCTTGTTTTTAATAAGTACCTCCTGCACGTGCACCGCCATATCTTCATCCAATAGTGGAGAGATATGTGGTTTGTTCTCAATCATACTAACCTTTATTCCAAGCCTGCAAAGGCTCTCACACATCTCAAGACCGATAAAGCCTGTTCCGATGATTGCCGCAGTTTTTGGCGAGGCATCATCAATAAACGCTTTGATTTTATGCATATCCGAAATGCTTCGCAGTATAAACACATTTTCCTCAGCAATGCCCGGCAATGGCGGCACAAATGCGCTGGCACCTGTTGCTATTATGAGTTTATCATACGCGTCTAAAAAC
The DNA here is from genome assembly GCA_964592375.1 of uncultured Eubacteriales bacterium. Lineage (GTDB taxonomy): Bacteria > Bacillota > Clostridia > RUG12999 > RUG12999 > CAZQDP01. Next base: position 2,706 of record CAZQDP010000075.1, read on the forward strand.
ACGTTTCCACTTATCAGATTTTTCACCTCAATGGTTTTTTTATCCGGATGAATAGCCAGAACCTCATGACGAACAAAAATATCCACATTATACTTGCTTTTAAAAAAGGCAGAATCGCGCGGCGACAGCTCGCTCGCATCCTCTATTTCCCCACCAAGGTAATACGGCATGCCGCATCCGGAATAGGATATCACATCGTCCTTTTCATACATCACAATCTGAGCTTCCTCACTGTTTCGCCTTGCTTTGGCCGCCGCAGAGGTTCCTGCCGCCACAGCACCGATAATTATGATACGCACTAGCTACTCACCCCTTATTTAGATATTTCTGCCTGCAAAAAACTTCTTTAAATTTTCTGGCAGGGTATATTCTTCTTTTGCCTGAGTCATTTCTCCACCTGCATATACCTCTTTTAAAATTTCATTAACAATCATTGCCTTTGGCGGCTGCAAATATTTCTCTCCTTCATATTCCCATACCCTACAGTCTACGTCATCTCCGCATAAATCACCGCATTCTTGGCAGGAACTCTCAAAGACATCAAATGCAATATCCTTCCCGCCAATGCGAATGGTAGGAGATGTAACAAAAGCATATTGCACAGCAAGCGCTTCGGAGCATATTTCAACCTTATTGAGCGTGATTGTATAACCGGCCGCTTGCAACACAGCCTTTACATCGTCGATGGCCTCTTGGAGATTGGTATCGGTACCCTGGCATCTTTCGCAAATGCTCAAATCAAGATATAAAAAATCAATGATAATATCTTTATTCATGGGCTTTGGAGCACAGCAGCCGCTATTTGCACTGCAACACGTATTTCGCTTATTCATTTACTTTCCCTCCACTAAATCTCATACCATCCTATGGCATTTTACTCACCTTCAATTTCTCGCATTTCAATACAGCTTCCACAGCACAAGCTCACACATTCTCCGCAGCCTATGCATTTTTCCAAATCGATTTCGACCCTTCCGCCTATCGGCTCATTATCATCCTCTATATAAGAAAATGCAAGTCGGGCACAAGCCTTCATCGGCGGACAAATATCGGGCTGAGCCGCGCATTTTTCTTTCACAATAAATGGCTTCATCTTATTTTGTCTCCTTTTGCAGTAATTTTACAATGTCCTCTGTTTTTAGAAATTTTCCATAGGATATTACTTTTTCATCTACCACAATTGCCGGGGTTGACATCACACCATACTTTGCAATTTGTTCCAAATCTCCTATGTTTTCAACCTCTACGCCAAGTCCCATTTGCGCCACTGCGCATTTTGTGTTCTCAAAAGTCTCCAGACTCTTTTTGCAACAAGCACCCAGTACTTTAATTTTCATGTTCTTTTTCCTCCCTTATATAAATAAAAATCCAATTGCGTTAAATACATATCCAATAATGATAATCCCAATGGTAACGATGGCAACAAAAATCCCCAAAAGCTTTGGCTGAACTGCTTTTCTTAGCATAATAATAGATGGCAAGGACAGTGCGGTCACCGCCATCATAAAGGATAAAATGGTGCCCACGCCCACGCCTTTGGCTGAAAGTGCCTGTGCAATTGGAATTGTTCCAAAAATATCGGCGTACATTGGCACCCCCACCGCAGTGGCCAGAAGCACCGAAAACGGATTATTCTCACCTAAAATAGTTTGGATGATTTCGGTCGGAATATAATTATGGATCGTAGCACCGATACCAACGCCCACGAGCACATACAGCCAAACTTTTCGCAGAACAGACATCATGCCTTCATAGGCATAGTCCAGCCTATCCTTCATGGTAAGCGTCATCTCCGGAGCATCGGCGCCGCCTACCTTGCGAATATATTCCTCCACATATTGTTCCAAATTCAGCTTTTCAATGATTGTTCCGCCAATTACCGCAAGAATAAGTCCAACGACTACATATGCGGTGGCGATTTTTACACCAAAAATGCTCATCAGTAGCACAAATGCGCCCAAATCCACCAGTGGCGAAGAAATTAAAAATGAGAAAGTCACGCCAAGCGGCAAACCGGCACCGGTAAAGCCGATAAACAATGGAATGGAAGAACAGCTACAAAATGGTGTAACGGTACCAAGGAGCGCCCCCATTGTATTTGCTCCCACACCTTTGTATTTTCCTAATATTTTTTTCGTTCTCTCCGGCGGAAAATAGCTTTGCACATATGAAATGGCATAAATGAGTACGGATAAAAGCACAATGATCTTGATGAAATCATAGATCAAAAACTGAACACTTGCGCCAAGTCTTTCTGTGATAGAAAGGCCAAGCGCCGAAAGCCCCATGCCAATGAGTTCATTTAGCCATTGCATCCCTAATATTTGATTTTGAAAAAAAAGCCATCCTTGCATCTTCAATCACACTCGCATTCAGGGCCGGCAGCATTGGACGTAAATGCTGTTAGACCCAATAATAATTCTGTTGCATGCAACGCGCCGGCAGTGGACAGGGAATAATGTGTCCATTTTCCTTCCTTTCGCGCAGATACAATGCCGCTTTCCACCAATATCTTCATATGGTGCGATAAGGTTGATTGTGCAATCTGCATCTCTTTTAATAGGATACAAGCACATTTTTCGCCGCTCTGAAGCATTTCAAGTATCATCAAACGATTTTCATCACAAAAGGCTTTAAACACCTTTGCATTCTCCACATGTTTTTCATTCATCGGTTCCACCTCCCATCTATTTATTTCGATATGTTTTATTATATGCTATGTATCGAAAAATGTCAATATGTTTTTAATTATTTTTTTTATTAAGATTTTTCTTCATGAGAAATAAAATAAGCCGCAAAAAACAAAGGCAGTAATCCTGCCCTCGCTTCTTGCGGCGATTTACCATATAGCCACTGTCTTACCAAGTCTCACGGCGTAAAATCTTTTTAATTACACTCCGCCACAAGTGGACCTGCCAAATCCTTGTGGAAAAACAGCTTTCCTGCCATGGTGGGAATAAACGAGGATGGAACCCACATGTCCGGCCCGTAGCGTAGGCTCATCCAAAGGCTCATGCCTTGCCACTGCATCCCTCTTGCTAAGCTGCCGTCGCAACCGCCGATAATCGCATCCGCCTGCATAAACAGGCCGGGACCGATTGTGTTTGCCCGGCAAGGCACCAGGGTGGTTCTGCTTTTAAAAGAGGTGATGGCGTTTTGCTCCACAGTCAGCGGATGAAGCTTTGCACCGATGCGATATTCCTCTCTCATCCACTCTTTTTCGCTTGCAAACTCTTGCGCAAAATGCGGCTCCCAAAAAGCAATATGGCACATGCGGCCGATTCCAAATACCAGTACAAGCTTTGCGCCCTGTGCTTTGAGATTTGCTATTTTTTCTCCGTAGGTGGGGAGATTTTCTTTTGTGGCAAAATTGCGTTGATTTTCGGGCACGGTCAAGTCCCCAAGCTGCCCATAAAACGCTTCATTCATGGCGTTTTGAAAGGCCGCGGGATCATTGGCAGGAAGTGTGTTTCCCTCAGCATCGCTCCATTCGTCCATATTGAAACCATAAAAATGGTCGCATTTTACCTTCCATTGTTTTAGGAAATAGACCGCCCATTTATACATCCCCATCGGGCCGACGGGAAGTATCATGGCAATTTTTTCACCTTCGTCTCTTGCACTTTTGATTTGCATGGCAATCTCATGCCCCATAAAAGTATCAAAATCCGCGATGGTGTCGCACGCAATGGGCAAAAAATCCTTGTGCCAGAAATCCTGCCTTTTTAAAATATCCTCAGGCGGATGTTTACAGCACCCATCAATTTTCTCGAAATCCCAGCCCTTTGGATAAAAATCCTCAAGCAAAGAGCCTTTTAATGTACTCATGAAATTCATCTTATTTTTCTCCTTTTCATTTTTATTATGGCAACATCCGCATTGGCCTCACCTTTGGCCATACCTGTGCTTGCGCGTAAGCTTCCGCATAAGCCACGCCACACTGCAAACCTCTGAATTTTGCACAGGTGGTCACGAAATCCGCAAAGTCAATATTGTCGTGATCCCTCATCCATTTCATCTGGCTCTCGTGCTCCTCTAGCATGGCAAGCTTTACCTCCATGGTTTCCGATATATCCACATATTCGGTAGGAACAAATCCAAGCCCTGCAAGTGTATCCATATAATATAACGGTGTAACCTGCCCATGGTAGTCGCTTCCCGTTTCGTAATGGGGTACGCTGGCGGCAAACGATGCGTCAAATACCAAGCGGCTCACCGCCAAGTGATCCGGCATATAATCGTTGGGGCTATGGGTAAAAATCACATCCGGCTTGGCATAGCGAATGACCTCAACCACCGCATCGCGCTGTTTTTTATCCCCTTCATACACCAGAATATCGCCAATATCACAGCAGAGCACCTCACTGCCGATGTGTGCTCCGGCTTTTTTCGCCTCCTGCTTGCGAATTACTGCAAGCTCTTTTGGCCGCAAAATTTTATGCCCCAAATTTCCGTTTGCCACATGACATATTGTGACATCATCTCCCCGATTTTTATATTTTGCCAAGGTTCCTGCACATGCAATTTCAATATCATCCGGATGGCATCCGATTGCAAGTACTCTCATGTGTTTTCACTCCTCTATGTTGTTATAAACTCTCCCGAATCATTTTGTCTGCACAAACGGCCCATAAGAAGCACTGAAAACCCTCGTTCAGGGTTGGCACCGCTTCAATATTGTTTTCAATCATATTGATCAAGTAATCAAACTGGTCTCCTGTTGGTTTTCGTTTGCTCCGCATATTGATATGCCGATAGGTTTTTTGAGGATACCGATAATATTCAATGAGATCCCCCTCCTCTTGATTGCTCGTTCGATCCCTTTGGAGAACAATCTTGATACGTCCTTTGGGTCCAAAAAATTCTTTCACATTTTCCGAAGAAATGGTGTTACTCCATCCCGCCTCATAATAACCGATGGAACCATCCGAAAGCTTTGCAGTGAGCAGCCCGTAATTGTATTCCCCATTTCCTATATCCATCTCGGTCTTCGCGCCAATACCGGATACCTGAACAATTCTCGCACCCGTAAACCACTGCATCACATCCAAATAATGTACACCACAATCAATAATGGGTGACGTTTCTTTGATGAGTGTTAAATACTTATCCCAATTCATGGTATGGTGGTTTTGCACCATCCGCATCACAATCGGCGACCCGATTGCACCGTCTTGTATCATCGATCTTACTTGATTATACGTATCATTATGCCGCAAAATATGCCCAATGAGTATCTTGCAATGGGAATGTGCCTCTGCCAAGCGCACAAATTCCTGCGCCTGCGCCATTGACTGCGCAAGCGGCTTTTCACAAATGATGTGCTTCCCGTTTGCAAAGCACAAAGCAGCAATATCCAAATGAGTGGAAGGGTAGGTAGCAATAATCACAACATCAATTTCTTCATCCGCAATACATAATGTATAATCTGTCACGGCGTTTAAGGCGCCATATTTCCGTTTAAAGCTTTGCGCCCTGCTTTTTTTTATATCACAGACATATTTGATGCTTACGTTTTCTTTGCTGTAAATATCTTGCAGATGAACTTCCCCCATATGCCCACAGCCAATGAGTGCCACCTTATATATTTTGTTCATCCCATTTCCTCCGCTTCTCCTATGCCGAAAAAATCCGGCTCATGGCCGCAGAGGTATTGTAGATCAATTGATCGGAAAACTGCGCATAGGGTGGAATCATCTCTGCGCTGGCCCATCCGTCATAACCGATAGCTCCCAGTGCCTCCATCACCTTTTTCCAATCTACATCACCGGATAAAAGATCGACAAACCCATGTATGCCGCCTGCCGCCCTGCGATAATCCTTAAAATGTATTTTTTTAATGCGCTCGCCCAAAATACTTATCCATTGCTCCGGATATCCATTATAAATCACATTACCAATATCTAAATAAGCACCCACATAAGGACTTCCTATGGTATCGATAAAATTCCTAAATTCCAAGGGAGAGAGTAAAAATTTATTCCAAACGTTTTCAAGACCGATATGTATCTGGAGCCGCTCCGCTGTGGCTTTTAGCTGACCTACCGCTGACAGTGAGCGGTCATATGCAACGTCATACGGCACCACCTCACAGCCCGGAATAAAATCTGCACATACGCAGCCGGGAACAATCAATACACCATCCGCCCCAAGAATACTTGCTACTTCCAGTTGTCGCCTTGCAATATCCATTGCCTTTTGGCGCACCATCGCATCATTGGCGGTGAGGCTGTACTTCCAGTATAGTCCGCAGGCCACGCTGTGGATTTTGATGCCAATCTCATTCGCATTTGCTAAAATGGCATAAAGCGCCTGATCGCTGCTTGTAAGGCTAAGCTCTCCCGTCTCTTCGAGGCCAAGCTCTATTCCATCAAATCCGGCCTCTTTTGCGGTTAACATGCACTCCATAATGCTTTTTCCTTTAAAAGACCAACTGTTAATTGCTTTTTTCATATTGCCCTCCTTATTCTGTTTCAATAAAACGTTTACTTGCTGACTATTATAAAACAAAAAAAACCTTTTGTATTTACACAAATGTACTTGTTTTTTGCACAAAAAGACATTATAATAAAAAGATAGCGAAAATCTCCACTCAAATGTGCAAAAAGGCTTTGATGGGGAAATGCATAGGAGGGCGAGCGCATGGATGTACATTATCAAAAACAGCCACTTTGCAGTATTTTAACCATCAGTGCAGTTGTGACTTTGCAGTATTTTGAATTTACCAGCAGCTACAGCAATCCCGCCGAAAGGCATCCTTTCTGGGAACTGGTGTATATTGACAAGGGAGAAATGGCAGTGGTTTCAGAAGAAAAAACCCTGCTACTAAAAAAAGATGAAATTGTATTTCATAAACCAAACGAAGCGCATGCCCTGTCCGGCACCGGCAAAATTGCTCCCAATGTGGTTGTGATTTCCTTTTGTACAAAAAGCCGCAGTATGAAATTTCTTGAAAATAAGATTATAAAATTATCCCCTGTGCAAAAAAATACACTTGCAAGCATTTTATCCGAAGGAATGCAAGCGTTTTTAGGCCCCTTCGATACGCCCTATAAACCAAAAATGTTTAAAAATAAATTAGCGCCCATTGGGGCACAGCAGGCACTGAAAAATTTATTAGAGTTATTTTTAATTGATCTTATTCG
>CAZQDP010000076.1:0-1454 GCA_964592375.1 uncultured Eubacteriales bacterium
AAAAAGAAAAAAAGCAAACACGATATGTGTCTGCTTTTGTCGATTTTAGTCGCATGAAATATTTTAAAATTTTTTTAAAGGACTTTAAGACGAGAGAAAAATCATCAAAACAGCGATATCCGCCGGGGATACGCCGGATATTGGAAAGCAATTTTCAACCTCAGAGGCTTCCTTAAAAGGCGCAACAAGCTTTTTTCTGTGACTTAGCTAGTTTGCCCGCAAGATTGCTTATTGATGAAACAAGCCTTGCTCCAGATAGGCATAACCATTACTCTGCAACCACGGCGGTTCCGGAGGCGATGACCATCATCATATTATTTCCTTGCCCCAAAACTTCATAATCCACATCCACGCCGACCACGGCGTTTGCGCCCATGGCGGCGGCTCTGCTCATCATTTCGGAAATGGCTTGCTCTCTCGCCGAGATAAGCTCCCCTTCGTATGAAGAGGATCTGCCGCCGAAAAAATTTGTAAGGCCGGCCGCAAAATCTTTGATAAAATCAACACCTGCGACCACCTCGCCAAATACAATGCCTTTATACTCCGTAATTTCTTTTCCTTGCAAGGAAGGGGTAGTGGATACAATCATCATCGCACCTCCAAATATTTTTATAAACTGTGAGAGCATTTCCATGCGCACTCGCTTAAAAAAGCCAAATTGAAAAATGATCTATGCACTTCGCATATGGCAAAATGCATTTATTTGCTTGCAACCTTTATATTATCATAAAATACGGATGTGCCGGATGCATTCGTGGTGGTGCCAAAGCTCATATCGCTAAGGGAGGAGGCAGGATTTCTAAATGATGCATTTTCTGCAACAAGCTTGCCATCAATATACCAGTTGATGGTATTGTTTGGCACCGAAATATCGATCTTCATCCGAAACCATTTGCCATTTTCATGGGGAGCGGCAAATACCATCTGCTTGCCATCGTGCCATGAAAATTTGCCGGGATGAGCAAATAGGCAAATGGACATGCCGCCAATGTAAATGAGGCGTGCACCTGCAGTTTTTGCATCTGCATCAAAATCTGCCCGAAAATCAAATTCTACGCTGCAATCACCTGAAACAGTTGGCAGTTTTGCGGTAGCATTCATAGAATTGGCCGAAGTTGTTTTGATGAGCAGCGCGTTACCTTCGCCATTTTTCACAATTTCTGCCGTTTTCATTCCTTCCAGGGCGGCAGTGAGGCTCCATGCTTCTTTCAGCTTGGCAGTGCCAGGGGCATAGCCATCAAAATTTTCTTCAAAAATAATCATCTCGCTCATGCACGCTACCGCAACAGTTTGTTCCAGCACGCCATCTAAGAAGGGACAGGCTAGGGTAAGCGTTGTCTTGCCGACTTTTTGGGCAGTGAGAAGGCCTTCTTTATCTACAGTGGCAATGGTAGGATCCGCTACGCGAAAAGAGATATGGGAAGGATCTATTTCATATTTTATGCCCTGCACCT
>CAZQDP010000076.1:1554-9790 GCA_964592375.1 uncultured Eubacteriales bacterium
GGCGTGGTGATTACGTTGTCGTCGTATTTTGCTCGCTCATCTGCGACAAGTCCCTTACCAAGAGCAAAACGAAGACCTACAAATGGGCTGTTCGCGCTCAGCGATTCTCGAAGCATTATGCCCCCTTGCACCTTTTCCCCATCGAAGGCAGAAAGGCTTGCGGTGAGCGCATAGTCACTTAAAACATCGGCACTTACATGCTCATACACAAAGGAAGCCTGATCTTCAGATCCGCTATCCCCGGGTGCATACACACCAATTCCCATACCCTCCGAGGTGATATTCATTTTCCCATCCACTTCTTTTGCAAGGCCCCAAGCCATGGGACTTCCAAGAGAAAATCCACCTACATTGGCAGGCAACTGATAAATCCCTCTTTGCGCTTTCACACTTGGCGTAAAGGACACAATCGACCATTCATCCATGGTATCAATTTGCACCTTGAGTTCCTGCTCTTTATTTTCGTAGACAAGTCGCAGGGGATTTTTCCCGGGGCGGTATAACCAAGCCTCACTGCCGGGGGTGACAAACTCCTTTGAAACCGAAAGGGCAATGTCCTTAATCGTTTCGCCACCTTTCGTATTGATAACATGCACCACGGTATTGGGGCCATTTTGGCGAACAACCGTGCATAGCGGCTTATTTTGAGAACTAGTGGCAACAGCTTTTGCCTGACTTTCCATGAGATCTTCAAAATCCTCTTTGGATACCACCTTCACGCCGCTTTGCGTGATGGCATCGCGATCCTGCTGGGGTAAAGTATTTGGATCGGAATAGGCAATGAGCAGGGAAAGATTGGATAGTTGCTCCCTTGAAACGGAGTAGCTTGGCATATCTGCATCATGACTTGCCATCACCGCTTCATAGGGTATGCCGGCAGTAAAGAGCTTCATCACAACACTGCGATATGCCGAAGCGGTGGTGTTTGTGATATCCTTCCAATTGGCAAGCACACCAATTTTTGCTGGAATTTCATAATGGTCAAACAAAAAATGATTTTCGCGGATAAACGAATACATATCCCCATATTCCTGCACAGTGCCGAAATAACGAGGCTCCGTTCCGCTGAGGTAAATATCCCATGGCACTAGCATATGATGCCCCAGCGCATAGGTGTATGCAATGGCGGGGCGCACCAAATCCGCCCTTTTTAAAGAGGTAACCGGTGAGATTAAAATGGGCTTTTTGATGGAGCTGAATATTCTGCCGCCAGACACCACATTTGCGAGCGAGAATACATCCTCCTTGTGCTCTGTTTGGCCATAATCAAAATTACCCTGCAAGGCCTGACTTTCAATATCGATGTGCTGCATAATGACGGAGGCGTCGTTTCCCGACAAGGGCATCACCTTTCCGCCATAATCACGCATTTCCTTTTTGATTTTGGCATAATAATCATCCGTAATCTTGCGTTGGTATGCTGTATATACCGCATAAAGGGGAATGGAAGCTCTTTTGGCAATGAGCTCACTGTCCGTTTTGATCTGATAAACTGTTTTTAAATATTCTTGAAATGAAAAATGCTCTATATCTTGTATTTGATACTTTGCATATTCACTACTCGGCAGCGTATCCTTCACATATTTTGGAAATCCTGCCATGCACGCATCACAGAAGCAGCCGGTAGAATATTTGATAAAATTGAGGTTCAAAGCCGCATTGTCATGATGAAATTCCGAGGCACCTCCATCAATGGAGGAGTGCAAGATATTTTTAATCACCTCATAGGCAGCCTCATTGCTTACACACCCTAAATTGGAGCCCCAGGTCATCCATGGAAATTCAATGGGCTTGCCTTCAAAAGAAAGAGCAGGGCCGGGGGGAAGACCTTTTGCATCCTTTTTCCCCAGGGTAATGTTAAGCCCCCCTTGAAAGGAAACACCCAAATTAACAATATTGCTAATTTGCTTTGCATCTGTGATATAGGACCATTTATCGCCCGTGACCATAAACTGCTTTAGTACATTCAGTGTAGACAAGTCATTTCCTCTTTGATTTGCCTTTTCAGCATACCATCTGGAGGATAGATATACTGCCGAGTATGGCCCGATTGAGGAAGGCTCGCCGGCATAAACAAGCTTTTGACAGATAAAGCTGATTTCCTCTGCATTTAAAAGGACGCTTTCCTTGCCGCCAATGACAATGAGCCCCTTTTCATCCCATAAAACCTCTTTCCCCATGGCTTCAACCAATGCCCGAAGCGGCAAAAAGGTACGATCCTGCAAGACCCTTGCAGGGACATCAATGGTCTTAGGCTTGCCACTAATGTTCATGATATTGGCGCCAATTTGCAGCGTAATATCCACATTCCCTAGTTTTATCCCAACCGTCTGTGAGGAGTCTTCATATGAAACCGTTGCACCAAAGCTTTCCGCAATAAAGCGAACAGGCACCAGGGTACGATCTTCTATTACCTGCGGCACAATAGCCACATTATTCATATCGATATACCGAACCTGATTATCTACAAGCGCGCAGGGCCATTCAATCATCAGCGCCACCGCGCCGGCAAGCTTTCCGGTGATGCTCTTCTCAATCTTTTGATAGGAAGGCAGAATTTGAGCGGCATCCTTTGGGGCATCTTGCGTAGCGATGGGGTTTGGCGCTTGCATTGCACCTTTTTCCAGATCCTGCTCCTTTGGTGCGCCCGGATAAATGGCTATATTATCCACATCAAATAAAGCAGGAGAAGGTTTTGTGCTTCCTGTGATGGTGAAGGTAGAAAGTGATTTTGCAAGGGGATTGCGAAATGCATAGCGCTCGAAGGACAGCGCTCCGTCTATATACATGGTCGTTGTCCCGGCTGCCTGGTCAATATCGAGCACAATCACATGCCATGCATCGGCAGCAAGCTTTACGCCGGTTGTCTTTTGGGTTGTGCCATCAAAGGCAGAAACATTAGTACTTAAAAAAATTGCAGGCCCCGGCGGAAACGAAGTGGCAGGGTCACTGATATACACCATGCCCACCGCTTTGCTTTTGGAGGAATGCCGATAATCAAAGCGCATGGTAAAGCGGCCGATTTGGGCGGGAAATTTTTGGCTAAGACCGTAGGTCGCCGTATCGCTCTTATCCTCAATTGCCGCATAATAACCTGCATTTTTGCTATCCATTATTGTAATACTTCCATCGCCTAAGGTGGCATAGCCGGCCGGAACAGGCCCCAAAGCCAACTTATCGAAGTTTTCCTCATATACCGCATCACTTGCGAGCACATGGGGGCTTAAAAGCGCAGTGAGCACTGCGATTAGCACGATAGCAATTTTTTTCATCGTGGATTTCTCCTTTTCATGATTCAATTTAAACAATATGTACCTTTTGCAGTCTTTGTTCTTCTTTAATATGGGTGTACTGGGATGTATTTATTTTTTGAGAAAGCATCCGCTGCATAAGCTGCAGGGTAATGGATTCATATCCTGCAACTTGTGCCAAATTGAACTGTTCTTTTGCATCATTGAGCAGATTATACAGTGCAACCACACCGCCCTGCTGTGGGTCATACACCATTTTATGGCTTGCACTGCGCACCATCATGGCGGTGCCCAGCTGTGCAAAAATTTCGCTGTGGCAGCTACCGCCGATATCCTCTAACATCTCCATGATATTTTTTCCCCATCGTCCATCCCTTGGATTCTTTGGAATTCCGGCAAAATGCAAAATGGTAGGGTATAGGTCGAGATGAGAAATCAGTGCATGGCTTTCTCTTGCACCATTTTTTCTCTGCTCCTTTGGAATGAAGGCGCCGGACATGATCAGCGGCACCCCTGCACTGCATTCATAAAAATAACGTTTATCCATAATGCCATAATCACCTAAGCAGTCGCCGTGATCGGAGGTAAATATAATGGTGGTATTCTCTAAAATACCCTTCTGCGCAAGCGCATCCATTAAAAGACCAATATAGCGGTCAATAATAGCCACCTTATCCATATAGTGGGCCCGGATATGTGGGATTTTTTCCGCCTCATTATCAATAGCCGGCCACATTTTTGCAGGTTCATGGGAAAGTTCGCCCGGATGCCAATAAGGGGGATGAGGCCCCACAAATCCCAAATTCAAATAAAACGGTTTGTTTTCATGAAAGTTCTCCACGAATTCAACTGCCTTGCGGCCAATAAAACCATCTACATACGCTTCCTGAGAAAACGGATGCGGCCCGCATTTCCAAGCTGAGGAAAAGCTTTTAACAAAGGTTTCATACTTTTCGTTTTTTCGCAAATACTTTGTATATTCATCTTCATTGTGCATATTTTCGCCATCGTCAACGACCTGATACACATGGTCATAACCGTATTTTCGAAGTTCCTCATCATCTTGCGTTACATCCATGCCAATGCCGTAACGGTCAATATAATGGTGTTTTCCGATATGAGCCGTGTAGTAGCCGCCCCTTTGCAGGTGGTTTGTATAAGTATCCTCTCGCATCGCATCAGGAATAACAGGACTTTGGTTGCCGCAAACACCGGTACGGTCCGGAAAATGACCGGTGATAAGCGAAACCCTTGCCGGCTGACACAGTGGCGCGGTGCAGTATGCATTTTGAAAAGTAACGCCCACCTTGGCAAGTTTTTGCAGGTTGGGTGTTGAGGCGCCGATGCAGTCCCTCCGAAAATGATCCGCCATGATAAGTATAATATTGCTTTGGTTCATTGTATCAAAACATCCCCTTATTTAGAATTGTTGCGTGCACAGACGAGAAGGCTAACAAAACCTGTGTATCTTGATTAAAAAAATGATCTACTCTTCTATTTTCGAAGCGCCGCAAGCTTTTTATTGTACATTTCTTCCACCTTTTTGTAGCCGATTTTTTCGAGATACGCCAAGTATTCATTCCACTGGTCAAAAGACATCGCGCCGGTAATAAACTTCATGGTGCTTTCGTTTGTATAGGTATTAAGTGTTGTTTTAATGGCGGCCAAATCATCCAGCTCTTGCTTCGAAAAGTCCACAACAGGGTCAAATTTACCGGTTGTATATCCTCGTCCGATCCCATCTGCCACCACATCTTTCACATACACCACACTCGGGTCGGTTTTGCCGATATCCTTCGGTTTATCCATCAAACCAAATCGATAATAATCGGGAATAACAGACATAATCCAATACTGGCCAAGACCGCCCAAATCATTTGCCTTTGGCAGTGCGTCATACTGCTCCTTGGTCATTTTTCCCGCCTTCACCAGTGCCGAATTGGAAAAGCCTTGAAGCCCGGTAAGTCTTGCGCCGCCAAAATAATTCTCATCCTTTGTCCAGTGCACACCCTCTTGACCCATCAGAGTTTGCAAAATGCCCTCGTCGGTATAGAGCCAATTCATCATGCGCACGCACGATTCAATATTGGGAGAGGTTTTACTAATGGTTACCGGCCAGCGAAACCCATTGTTTTGATGAGGATAACGGGGCTGTTTTGGGATAATCCCGTCAATTTCCACCGGATATACCGGCTTTTCTTCTCTTGTATTGTCGCCACCGCTCAGCTGCAGTCCTGTGGTTGAGCGTTCCATGCAAACTAAAAATTTCCCTTCTTTATAGCCTGCAAACAATTCCTGCTGTTCCATGGTGGAAAAACTGGGATGTAAAATTTCATTTTCATACATCCAATGTAAAAATTCCAGCATTTTTTTATACTGAGGATAGGCCGGTGCATATATAAATTGATTGGTGCCGCCCGGTAGCCGATTGTCATATCCTACATCAATATCCGTTCCGAAAAATCTTGCCATCACAACACCAAAATTATTCCAGCCAAGCCTTGCAGAGGCAATGTACTTTTGAGCACTTTCCTTTTTTAGGGTCAGCAGCGCTCTTTTAAAATCCTCCAGTGTTTTGATCTGTGAAGCATCCATGCCGCCTTTTTTCAAAATATCATTTCGAATAGACCAAACCACATCAAAAGTCTCACAATCGTATATCAGCGGAAATCCATAAAGTTTGCCATCCTCGGGATGATTCATGGAGGTGCGGATATCCGGATACTTATCTAAATACTTTTTGAGCCCATCCAGCTTTCCTTGCTGAAGATATGAATCCAGCGCGACAAAAAACTGGGGGCCGTACTGTTTATAATACTTTGTATTTACATCCTGATAATAATTGATCAGATCCGGCAATTGACCCGAAGCAAACAGAGCAGCAATCTTCACATTGAAGGAATCACGAGGAGGTGAATTGATTTCTATTTTAACCCCTGTTTTCTCGCCCCAATTTTGAAAGACCCATGAATCACCTGTAAAATTCAGTCCCGGATCCGAGGGCAGCATATAGCTGATGGTCGGCACTTCGCCGCTTTTTGATTCTTTTTTGATATTGTCACAACCGGTGCTCACAAGCACCATTCCGATGATGAGCACCAAAGCAAGAATATTCACATGATATTTTAGCATGATATATCCTCCTTTTCCATGGAGAAGCGGCCAAATGAAAAGCCGGCAGCTTCTAAAAATGTTTTTGCGATAAACATATGCCCAATTTCACCGGGATGAATTCTATCTTTTGAAAGATAAAGGGGGTAAATTTTGCTCATCATATCGTCAAATGCCAGCTGCATATCTACGAGCAAAAGACCGTACTGCTTCGCGATGGATCGAACAATATCCGCATATGCATCTATATGCATGCGCATGGTGTCCTGCCTATTTGCTTCCATGAAAAAAGGTGTTATCAGTATCATTCCTTTGGTCTTTGGTAGTGTTTTTTCTACCAAATGCCGATATGTATCTTGATATTCCCTATGCTGCACCTTGTATTCTGCAATGTAGGGATGATCATAATGCCGCCAGACATCATTTACACCAATCATGACCGAAACATAATCAGGATCTAGAGCCAAGACATCCCTATCCCACCGCTCTTTTAAATGACGGATTGTATTGCCGCCTACGCCCATATTGACAATGCGAATACCATGCTCCGGTGCAAACGCCCCAAGTAAACTGTTAATCATAGAGACATATCCATTGCCTAAACCGGCAAAGCCCTCACCCACAGGCAACCCACGGCCGCAAAATGTGATGGAGTCGCCAATAAAAACAACCTTACTATGATTTTGAATATGCATATACAATCACCTCACATTCTATTATATAAAATGCAAAGGATTATTTCTCGCCGAATTTTGCTATAAACTTCTCATAATTTGCTCAATTATATAGAAATAATATTATACACACCTTATATTTCGCCTTTTCTGTATATTCTTGGGGAAGAACCAAGAATATCTTTAAAAATTCTGTTAAAGCTTTTGATACTGCCAAAGCCGGCCCGAAGCGCAATGTCAATAATCGGGTCATTTGTCTCCCTAAGCATTTTCATGGCCTTGCTAAGGCGATAGTTCTGTACATATTCATGAAAGGTCATGCCGCAGCTTTCCTTAAAAAATCGCGAAAAATAATATGGGCTTAAATTGACAAATGCGGCGCCGGTCTCAAAGGATATTTTTTCGGCATAGTGAGCGTTTACATATTCATAAATTTCTTCAATTCGCTCCATCTTATTATGCTTTCTCATTCGTTCATATTTGGAAAGCTTCTGCCATTGGAGTATATCCTGCAAAAGCACCAGTATATTGTATACGCAGGCTTTTAAATAAATTGGTTGCCAGTCCGAAACCGTTGTGCTATAACTCACAAGCTTTGCAAAAAGCGTTTGTAGTGCGCCATTTTTTGGATGAGAGGCAGGGATATATGGGTTCTGCGCATGATACTTCACAAAGCGTTTCCAATCATTTTGCAAGTATTCCTTGGTAAATATGTATACATGCATCTCACCCGTCATGTGGTCACTTTGCATTTGGTGAACTTCTCCCGGACCGATAAAAACAATATCCCCATCCGACACATGATAAGCGCAGTCGTTGATGTAAATGGTGGCACAGCCTTTTTCAATATGGATAAGCTCAACACCCTCGTTCCAATGACTGGGAAAGCTCTCCAAAGAGCGGTGCGTGTTAAGCACCAGACCGCCCGTGTCTTTTTCATGTCTTTTTTGATGAAAGGCAACCATATGCATTCTCCTTTCAGTTTGAAGATATTAGATGGCAGAAGAAAGATAAATCGCATGTCTTGCAGATAAATACGCTCACCCCTGCCGCTCTCGTATTTACTTCTCCTATCCGCTTCACACAAAATCTACAATCTAATTTCTAACCTCTAACCTCTCAAAAGTCCTCCTGCTGATATGTTCATTCTATCACAGGAAGCCTCTTTATTCAATCATTTATTTTTGGAAGAAAACTTGC
>CAZQDP010000077.1:0-9729 GCA_964592375.1 uncultured Eubacteriales bacterium
ATGAATGTAATGACATTCATTTCAAGATAATGATATGCCGCCATATTTTGCGACGTCCTTTCAAAGCATTTTTGCACTTTATATTTATTATGATTTTATATTATCACTTTTTTATCTATTCGTCAACAAAAAAGGCATGCAAAAAAGCCAACTCCTCACATTTGACAAAATAAAATAAAATCGATATAATAATGCAAGCGTTAATACCCTTTTAGCAGAAAGATTAATTACGATGAGGAGAGACTATGCTTTATCTATTCATTAGTATTATTGCTTCCACCTTAGGTGCACTCAGTGGCATTGGTGGAGGAGTGCTGATAAAACCTGTTCTGGATATGTTCTCGCCTCTTGGCGTATCTTCAATTGGTTTTCTGTCGGGTGTCACCGTACTATCGATGACATCAGTTTCGCTCATTAAAAACAGAAAAAGCGATTTTAAAGTGGATAAAAAGAGAAGCTCCTATTTGGCAGGCGGTGCTGTTCTTGGAGGAATTGGCGGAAAGCAAATTTTCGAACTCCTTTTGCTAATATGGGAAAAGGGCAATATACTGGTTGCCATCCAGTCTGCGCTATTGATGCTATTGACCTTGGGGGTTGTGATCTATTTATTCAAAAAGCAGTCTATCAGTAGTTTGCATATCAAAAATGTTTTTGCATGTGTGGTAACAGGACTGTTGCTTGGCGCTATTTCAGCGTTTTTAGGCATTGGAGGAGGCCCTTTTCATTTGGCTCTGCTTTATTATTTTTACTCCATGGACACCAAAACAGCTGCGCTCAATTCCATTTATATTATCTTTTGTTCCCAGCTTGCAAGCCTCATCCTAACAATAGCAACAGGAAATATTCCCTCATTTGCGCCAACCATTTTAGCCCTGATGATACTTGGTGGCATTTCGGGTGGATTGATTGGCAGCTACCTATTGAAAAAGCTTCATGAAAAGCAGGTTGAACGCATTTTCCATGTCATTATGGGTTTGATTGTCCTTATTTGTTTATTTAATTTCATTCGAGCCTGCATTTCATAGGAGTTTTTGTATAATCATGCAATTGACAAAGCATCCTAAAAGCAGTATAATCGTACTAAAATAGAGGCAAAGCTTCGTTTTTGGCATCTCAGTATAAAAGATGTGCACATCGGTTGCAAAAAGATAAAGGAATGTGGTATCGTGAAAAAGACCATTGTGGATTTTAAAAAGAGCAAGGAAAGCGGCACAAAGCTTTCACTTTTGACTGCTTATGATTATTCTACCGCGAAGATGATAGACAGCAGCGGCGTGGATGGCATTTTGGTGGGGGATTCCCTTGCCATGGTATTCTTGGGGCATGAAAACACCTTGCAGGTGACCATGGAGGAGATGCTGCACCATACGAGGGCAGTTGCGCGTGGCACGGGCAGGGCACTGCTGATTGGAGATATGCCTTTTATGTCTTATCATATTTCCACTGCAGAGGCTGTGAAAAACGCCGGCCGGTTTGTGCAAGAGGGCGGCGCCCAGGCGGTGAAACTAGAAGGGGGCGCAGGGGTTATTCGGCAAATTCGTGCCATTGTTCGTGCGCAAATTCCTGTGATGGGGCATTTGGGGCTCACACCCCAGTCCGTTCATATGTTTGGCGGATTTCGCGTGCAGGGTCAAGATGAGAAAACTGCTAAAATGATGATGGAGGACGCCAAGAGAATAGAAGATGCCGGTGCTTTTTCCGTTGTACTTGAATGCATTCCAGCGGAAATTGCGCAGCGAATAACCGAGAATATCAGCATCCCAACCATCGGCATAGGGGCAGGCGCGAGTTGCGACGGACAAATTCTTGTTTATGCGGACATGCTTGGTCTTTATGGAGAGTGGCACCCAAAGTTTGTAAAGCAATATGCGGATTTGGGCACTGCAATGCGGCAGGCAGTGCTACAATATACGGAAGAAGTAAAAAGTGGGGCGTATCCCCAAAAGGAGCACACATTTTCACTAAGCGAAGATGTACTTCAAAAGCTATACTAAGGATATGATAAAGGAGCGCGCAATGCATTGAGGATTATTGATACAAAAGCTCAGATGAAGGAGCAAGTAAGGCTACTAAAGCAAGAGGGACAAACAATCGGGTTTGTGCCCACCATGGGATATTTGCACAGCGGGCATGTGAGCTTAATTGAGAGGGCAAGGCAGGAAAATGATAAGGTCATTGTAAGTATTTTTGTAAATCCCCTTCAATTTGGTCCGCAGGAAGATTTTGAAAAATATCCGAGAGATTTTGAGGCGGATGCGGAAAAATGCCGTGCAGCGGGAGTGGATATCATATTTTGCCCCAAGGCACAGGAAATGTATCCGCAAAGGCCACTGGCATATGTGGATATTGAAGCGTTAGGCGACGGACTGTGCGGCGCCAAAAGAAGCGGGCATTTTCGAGGTGTATGCACTGTTGTGGCAAAGCTTTTTCATATTGTATCTGCCGATAGGGCATATTTCGGGCAGAAGGATTTTCAGCAACTTGCCATTCTCAGGCAAATGGCGCTGGATTTGGATTTTGAAACTGAGATTATCGCTTGTCCAATTGTGCGAGGGGAGGACAATCTTGCCCTAAGTTCTCGAAATAAATATTTGTCCGCTGAGCAAAGGCAGAGTGCGCTTTTATTGAGCAAAAGCCTGAGCCTTGCGGCGAAGGCAGTGCTTGGCGGCGAGAAAAACAGTGAGAAGTTAATAAAACTAATAGATGATATCTTGCAAAGAGATCCTCTTATTCAAATTGATTATATTGAAGTGGTAGATGGGCAAAGCCTTCAGGCGGCACCCGAGATCATACCGGGATGCGTTATTGCAGTGGCGGCATTTGTTGGCACCACACGACTGATAGACAATATAGAACTTTAAAAAATTCGGCTGATGGCGATGGGAAAAAGGGAAGGGTTGCGAAATGTTACTGAATATGTTGAAATCTAAAATTCATAGAGCCGTTGTAACGGAGGCGAATGCCGATTATGTTGGCAGCATTACCATTGATGTGGATTTGATGGAAAAAGCACAGCTGATGGAATATGAACAAGTCCATGTGGTGGATATTGACAATGGCAACAGACTTGTAACCTATGTCATTGAAGGTCAGCGTGGCAGTGGGGTTATTTGCCTCAATGGAGCGGCCGCTAAATTGGTGAAGGTAGGGGATAAGGTCATTATTATGGCCTATTGTCAGGTCAGTAAGGAGCAGGTCGGCGAGCATGAGCCGCGCATTGTACTGGTGGACGAAAAAAATCGGCAAATGAAGATTTTCAATAAAGAAATTCACGGCGAGATAGATGGGTAAGAGATGAAAGTGTGATTGATTTTGCATGCCACAAGGTGGCAGGTGTAATGATATTCACATTCTCTGCATATAATACCAATAGTATCACAAGGGTGCAACTTTGCAAGGTGCATGGCACTTCGTGTATGGTAAGCAACATGAAAGGCAAATTTTTCGCAATGTTCTTTTTGATGTTCTTATCAGCGATATGCTCTGCATTTGTCATTCAAAAGCATGAATGACTTTGGCTTTGTGGCACCCTTTTGCTTTTGGAGGGTGTTATGTGCGGAATTGCCGGATGGGTTGATTATGATGAGGACTTATTTGAAAAGGATGAGATTTTAGAAAGGATGCAAAGCAGCCTTCGCAGACGAGGGCCGGATGCAAATGGGATATTCAAATCTCATCAGGCCTGCATCATTCACAGCAGGCTATCGGTGGTAGACATTGAAAATGGCGCTCAGCCAATGACAATGTTTAAAGATGGGGTGCGCTATGTGCTCACGTATAATGGTGAGCTGTATAATACAAATGAGTTGCGTGTAGAGCTTGAGGCACTGGGGTATGAGTTCCAAGGCCATTCTGATACCCAAGTGCTGCTGGCAGCGTATTGTGAGTGGAAGGCGCTCTGCCTTGAAAAGCTCAATGGCATCTATGCTTTTGCAGTGTATAATGAACAAGAAAAAAGCCTATTTTTAGCGCGGGATCGAATTGGCGTAAAACCGCTTTTTTATTATCAGTACAAAAACGGAATTATTTTTGGCTCAGAGATGAAAGCACTGCTTGCTAATCCAATTGTGGAACCTAAAATTGATCAAGAAGGATTGTACGAGATTTTCCTCATGGGGCCGGGAAGAACGCCGGGGCATGGGGTCTTTCATGATGTCAAAGAGTTACAACCGGGACAGTGTGCTCATTTTTCTCAGCAGGGTATGACTGTAAAGACGTATTGGTCACTCAAAGCGTCAGAGCATACGGAAAGCTTTGAACAAACAACCGAAAAAGTGCGTTATTTAATTCAAGATGCCATTATACGCCAGCTGGTATCGGATGTGCCACTTTGCTGTTTTTTATCCGGTGGACTTGACTCCAGCATTATTACAAAGATTGCCGCAGAAAAGTATAAAGAGGAAGGAAAAAGACTCTCTACCTTCTCGGTAGATTATGTGGACAATGCACGGCATTTTCGAAAAAGTGTTTTTCAGCCCGATTCGGACAATGCATATATTCAGCTGATGAGTGAGCATTCAGGCAGCAAACATCGTGAGGTTATTTTAAGCAATCATCATTTGGCCGAGGCGTTATTTGAAGCGGTGCAGGCAAGAGATTTGCCCGGCATGGCGGATATTGATTCTTCTCTCCTGCTATTTTGCCGAGAAATCAAAAGGAATTATACGGTTGCCATATCCGGCGAATGCGCGGATGAAATTTTTGGCGGCTATCCATGGTATCATGATCAAGAAATTCTTTTTGAAGATAACTTTCCTTGGTCGCGCTCCTTGGCACTACGACAGAGTGTTGTCAGTCCGGATGTTTTGGATGACCATTGTTCACAATACGTACGAGCGCGATATGAGCAGACTATTTCTGCCACGGATAAATTGCCGTCTGAAAGCGCACATGCTTCCAGAATGCGAGAAATGTTTATGCTCAACTTTCAATGGTTTATGCAAACCCTGCTAGACAGGAAAGACAGGATGAGTATGTATAGCGGCCTTGAGGTGCGTGTGCCCTTCTGTGACCATCGGCTAGCTGAGTATGCATACAATATGCCATGGGAGTTTAAATCCTATCAGGGGCGCGAAAAAGGCATCGTTAGGGAGGCAATGAGGGGGATATTGCCGGAGAAAATCCTATGGAGGAAAAAGAGTCCATATCCCAAAACGCACAATCCACAGTATATGCGTCTAGTCAAAAATGGCATAGAGGGACTGCTGAGCGATAAAAGTGCCATGCTAACCCAACTTGTCAATCGCAGAGCAATCGAGGAAATTGCCGAAAATCCGCAAGGTCTTGCCCGCCCCTGGTATGGGCAGCTGATGGGCGGCCCTCAGGTGCTGGCATATCTTTTGCAGGTGGATTTTTGGCTTAGACATTACAAAGTGGAGATTATATAGCGCAAAAAGACCAAAAAATTTGCAAAGAAACTGTATATTTACTTGTACTGTCTCAGAGTAACCCCCAGGCGGCGATAAGTAGAAAAGCCGGTATCCAAATCCTCAAAGGGCTTGGATGCCGGCTTATTTTATGTAGTAGGGATGCATGCAAAATGCAATTGGCATGATAACCATCATCTATCCGGCTTGCCGGAGAATGTCTTGCCCAGCACCGTTTCCACAAATATCTTCACGAGCTTCGGATCAAAATGTGATCCGGAACAACGTAAAAGTTCATCGACTGCATCTTGCTCCGGCACTGCACTCCGATATGGCCGATCTGAGGTCATGGCATCATACGCATCAACGATGGTGATCATACGTGCTTGCAATGAAATTTCTTCTCCCTTTAAACCTTTTGGATATCCTTTGCCATCAACCTTTTCATGATGCTCGAGTACATACTCTGCAATTTTCGAGAATTCATTCACAGAGCTCAGTATTCTATATCCGATTTCGGCATGTCTTTGAATTTCGTTCCATTCATTGCTATCTAGTGAAAAGTCTTTGTCTAAAATACTATCTTCTATTCCGATTTTACCAATATCGTGCATCAGGCCTGCCATTTTGATTTCATTAATTTCATCTATGGTAAAGTCCATCTTTTTCGCAAACGTCTCACACATCTCACTGACTCGCTTGGTATGCTCCATTTCTCGATGGTTTTTTTCAAATAATGTATTCAAAATAAGATCAATGGTTCTGCTTCTCATGCTTGAACTTTCAAAAAGCTTATGCCGATACATCGTATCCTCGGCCATAATAAAGATATCATCCATATCTTCTTGCATGCTGTATTTTATTGCATGTCCTATCGAAACGGACACAATAACATTGTTCACCTTTTCGTCTGCTGCCAAGGAAGCGATTTTTTGAATAAATTGTTTTACATATTCATCGGTGGTGCTTGGCAATAATATCACGAATTCATCGCCGCCAATTCTCGCTACGATATCCTCTAGTCTGCAAGCACTTCTGAGTATATTTGCGACAGTAACTAATAGATTGTCTCCCACTTTATGCCCAAACGCATCATTTGTCAGCTTTAGTCCATTTACGTCAACCATGACAAGCGCGAGTGGAAGGAACTGCTCGCGGTCTAATCTTTCGATAACTGCCTCGTAGTATCTTCTATTAAACAGTCCTGTCAGCTGGTCGTGATAGCTAAGGTGCTCGATCTCATCAAGCCTTTTTTTCTTTTCGGAATAATCTCTAAACACCAAAACAACGCCTGCAATCTCGCCGTTGTCTTGCCTAATAGGTGCCGCACTGTCTTCAATGGGGATTTCTCTTTTATCCTTTGATATGAGTAATGTGCGGCTTGGGATTTCTAAAACTTCACCGGTAAATAGCACCTTCTGAACAATACTCTCGCACCGCTCTCTTGTGTTCTCACCAATGACATAAAACACTTCTTCAATTGGTCTTTCCTTCGCCTGTGCAAAAGTCCAACCGGTAAGCGTTTCGGCCACTTTATTGATGAGCGTAATTTTCCCCATGCAGTCTGTGCAAATAACAGCATCTCCAACGGATAAAAGCGTTGTTTCTAAGAGATTTCTCTCTTGTGATAAGTCATTTTCCAACACTTTTCGCAGGGTTACATCCTCTACAACCACTGCAAACTGATTTTTTTTAGGTGAAAATATGGAAGTGCTAAAGTACTTGCCGATTTGGGCAGAATAGTTTTCCATTTCGCACGGCTGACCTGTCAGCGCTACCTTGCCATAGGTATCTATCCAATATTTTTCTGTATTGGGGAGCACCTCCAATACCGTTTTTCCTAAGACCTCTTCCTTTTTCAGACCGGTCATATCCTCAAAGCTCTTATTGATATCAATAAAACGATAATCAATCGGAACCCCATTTTGATCGCATATGATTTCATGAACAGCAAGGCCAAGCTGCATTTGTGTGACCAAAAGGCGATACTGCTCTTCGCTGCTTTTAATGAGTTGATGGATGGTATAGCGTTCCATGGCCATGGAGAAGGAATCTACAAATAATTGCAAGATACTCTTTTCCGTTCGTGTCCATTCACGCTCTATTCTACATTCATCAAAGCCAATAAAGCCTTTAAAAGAGCCGTTTGCAAAAAAAGGCAAAGCCAGCATGGACTTTACTCGGCGAGAGGTAAGCAATGCTTTTGGCGGACCTTCCGGCAGCGCACTCACATGAATCATAACCGGCTCTTTTCTGCTCAGTGTACTCCAAAAAAGCAATAGCTGATCCGAGGGTATTTCTTCCATATCATACACTTCTGTTTGAGACTTGAATATGCCTTGGCACCACTGCATGCTTTGGCTCATGGTGCCACCGGATGCATCGGCTGTGATGCTCATTTCTATAAGATATACCCTACAGACATCCAATGCTTCTCCAAGCTGGCTAAAAGCATTTTTTGCAACCTCCATATAATCTTGCGTTTTGATAAAGTTTTGTGCAATGGTATTAATAAGCATAAGTAGCTTATCTTTTTTTGCGTTTTCTGTCACATCCAGCATGACGGTTAGTAGCTTACTATGATTTTCTGCACTCAAGAGTTCGCCTGAAAAAACTCCTTTGATCGTTTTGCCGCTCTTGGTTACGGCTTCTATCTCAAAATCAGAAAATCGACCGTCCTTCTCCAATACTTGCAGAGCAGGTGTTTTTTTGGAATCATTTGCAAAAATGCCGATTTCTGATGGAGACCTTCCAATGATCTCTTCCCTAGCGTATTCGAACTTTGCAAGAAACGCTTCGTTCACATCGAGATATTTTCCCGTATGTATATCAGAGATGGCCATTACTGCGGGGTTGCGGAAAAAAGATTTTTTGAATTTATCTTCCGTTTCTTGTAATAAAGTAACATCACGTGATATACCAAATACAACTGTTTGATCATTCCAATAACCGAGCCAAACACGGGTCTCTACCGGAATTTGCGCACCTGTTTTCTTCTGCAATGGAAAATTGCAAGAGGTTTCCTCTTCGCGAACAATCTTTGAAAAAACTTCCTGCGCCTCTTGATGTACTTGTTTTGGATGAAAATCAAGAATATGCATACCTGCAAGCTCTTCTTCTGTATATAGTAGGTGCTTCTTTACCGCACTGTTCACAAAGATAACCTCGCCGCTCTGCGATGCGATAAACACACAATCATCAATAGAGTTAAAAAAGGTTTCCATCAGATGAGCGGCGGTTTTTTCAGTCGTAATATCCAAAAGAGTATAGCTCATATATTCTCTTTTTGCATCAAAATCAATCTTCAAAATATCGAACCATTTGCTATTTTGACCTTGTGCAATAAACATTGGCTCTTTGCTTTCTTCAAAAGCATGCAAATCAGCAAAGAAATCTTCAAATTCCTTTTGCTGTGCGCCGAGAAACTGCTGCATGGCTGCATTTTTTGCTATCAATCTTTTCTTTGCATCCAATAGAAAAGCAGGGTCACTTTTTTTGGCATAAACGTTTTCCCAGTGATCAATTTGAAGATCAAACATATCGTTTCGAATTCCATTTATGGCAAACATACTGGCAACAATCATAATGGTTGCAGGCACAGCATCCACATATTTATCCAGGCCCGCCAAAATATAGATAACAGAAAGCCACGGAACTTGAAAGGTCACAAGCAAAAATAGGTAAGTTCTCTTGTATCTTTCCAAGGTAGCAGCTTTATATGCTTTGGTAAGTGCAAAGCTGGATATGATAATAAATGCAATGTAGTACAAGAGCATACAATAATAAATAGGGCCTTTTTGGGTGAGTAAGGTTACGCCATACTCGCCAAGATAAGCATCGATCTTTATATAGAATAAATGATGATAAAAATCTGTAAGATGTAGCAGCCATAGCGTGAAGGAAATCGCATATAAGAATATCTTGAAATTCTTTCGAATTTCACATATTCCGGTCATTTGCATAATAAACAATATACCAACTGTGGGAATGGACACAATGCCTAAAACTTCGAAATTTCTCACCCAAAATAAGGCAGTCGGATTCATTGCACTCATCTCTAAAAAATAGCCGAACGAATAAAAGCTACAAGAAAACATCAGCAGAGAAAAATAGTTTACCTTGCGCTTCTTCTTATGCTTTAACAGCTGAGTGCCAACAATATAATAAATAATAGAAAAAATGGGAATAAGGTTTTTTGCAAATTGAATGATCAAGCTTTTGATATCCATCATATACCTCTATTCTCAGTATTCATATGCCGTAAAATACAAATTATATAAAATCAAGCAACATTACCCAATACAAACTATTTTTATTATAACGATAAAATTTATTTTCGTCAATATATTTCTTATTTTGACAT
>CAZQDP010000078.1:0-1862 GCA_964592375.1 uncultured Eubacteriales bacterium
GTTATATACCTAAGCTTTTTAAATAGGTACGACTCATTTTAGCTGATTCGATTTGAGGACGGTCAAGGGATGAATCCTGCTCTACAATGACATATTCGGTACCAGCGGTTTCACATGCTTTTAAAATAGCCGGTATATCCGCAATTCCACAGCCAAGAGGCTTAAACTCAAAATTACGCTCATCTCTGCTCTCCTGCATCAGTTCTTTGCCGGAATCATCAATCAGTGCATATACGGCGCCAGCATTGATATTTTGGCATACAAAGTCCTTCAGATGAACAATTGGACTTCTGCCTGCATATTTTAGAATGTATTCTGAAGGATCATACCCTGCGTAGCGCACCCAGCATGTATCAATTTCTGTTTGAAGAAGGTCGGGGGATATACTTTCATATAGCCAATCCAGTAAAAACTTTTTATCAAAACGTGCGAACTCAAAATCATGGTTATGATACAGAAGCGTTATGCCCGCATCCTTTAAAATGTGACCAACTTGTTCTAGTTCTTTGGTTGTTTTGTCGAATGCTTCTGTTCCTTTATGCTTTTCTTTGCCCATCCATGGAATTGCACAGTAGGCCGCTCCGATGGTTTTTAAGTATTCAACATTCTCCTTTTCGTTTTGGAGAAAAACTTCATATCCCTGGTGAGCAGATATGCATTTTAGGTCATAGGTATCAAGCATTCTCCGAATTTCGTTTGCACGATGCCCAAAATACCCTGCAAACTCAACGTAGTCATAGCCGATTTCTTTTACCATCTTCAAGGCATCTTCTACATCATCCTTCATCACATCTCGAATTGAATATAATTGCAAACCAACCTTCAATTTTTCCATTTAAAAGACCTCCTTTAGCATATGGTAGTATTTACTTTGACTTTATATACAAGGACGCACCGTGCAGAACTTACCACTTTGTGCAATCAATCAAGCCTTTGATAAAATGACCGGGCTTTGTTGCTATTTCTTCGTGAGCCAAATCAAATTCATTAAGTGCATAAATCTTATGAGGGATATTTAAATATTTCCATTTTCCGGTCGATAGCAGCTGGATTGCATGATCGCCCAAAACACGGAATTCCTCCGGTGTATGTCTGGGATGTGTGCTTAGGGCATCAATTGACTTGATATTTAATAGCTGAACATCCACAAGTCTTTTTTCACCTGTATGATAAGCGCCCAAACCCAGCATTCCGTTCATTTTTGTCATTCTAATGGCCAAATCAAGCGACTCGCTCGTTTCTCCCCATTCGGAAACCAGCGAAAACCCTCTACCCGATATATTCGCCAAATCCGCCAAATATTCTTCGGGAACCTCTTCGGGGGCATATGCTTCATCTGCGCCATACTTCAGTGCGTTTTCACGTGCTTCCTCGCGAATATCCACCGCAACAAGCTTGCCTGCACCCTTCACCTGTTTTAACAAGGTGACCATGCCAAGCCCCATATATCCTGTACCTACCACTGCAACAGCATCCCCTAAAACTGGAAGTTTCAGTTTATTTGCCGCACTTAAAAGGCAAATGAGCGGTTCAAGAGTGGCATCCTCATCTAAAATATTTTCAGGAATGTGAAATGTCGATATTTCATTTGAAAGAACATATTCACAAAAAGCGGAACCTGCCAAACAGCTAACGCGATCCCCTTCTTTAAAACCTTTAACATTCTTACCTACCGCTGCAACAAGACCCACCGGTTCATGGCCAAAGGTTTTACCTTTTTCTGCAACGGTCCAATCATAGTGCTCTGACATACACACGCCGCAGTACTTCACCTTGACAAGAATCTGGTCATCATTAGGCACCAAATTCGGCACATCGATGACACTACTTTTTTTCGGGCCTTCCATCACCAATTGTTTCAT
>CAZQDP010000078.1:1962-9656 GCA_964592375.1 uncultured Eubacteriales bacterium
AAAAAGATCTGTCTGCCGACTCATGCCACCGCTAAATAACAGGCAATCGGGCGAAATGAGGTTCACAATAGAAACCAAGGCATTGCTAAGCAAAACAGAAGCTTCATCAAGAATTTGAATTGCCTTTGCATTGCCGTTTTTTGCTCTGTCAAAAACGTCACTTGCACATAGTTTTTCGCCAAAAACCTCTGTTGCGGTCATTTCAAGACCTTTGCCAGCAACGTAATTCTCAAGGCAACCTCTTTTGCCGCAGCCGCAAATCCTGCCGTTATGAACCACCGGGATATGCCCCAATTCTCCTGCTCCGCCAAGTGCTCCGTCAAACACTTTGCCGTTTATCACCAATCCTGTTCCTATTCCTGTGCCTAGGGTTACGCAAACGACAATCTGCTTTTTTTGCCCGCCTCCTGCCATATATTCACCCCATGCAGCTGCTCGAGAATCTTGAATAAGCATGGTGGGAATGCCTATTAATTTTTCGAATTCACCTGCAAGTTGAACCTGTTCCCAACCAAGATTAGGAACTTTGATGGCAGTCTTTCCGTCCATGCTCACAGTTCCGGGAACACCAATGCCACAGGAAAAGATGTGATGATAAGAAATGCCTTCTTGGCGCAGCGCTGCGTCCAGGACTTCTTTTATTCTGTTGAGTACACAATGATAATCCTGATTTTCCGGCACCTTCACGATTTGCTTTAGGATGATATTTTTCTGCTGATCAAGCAGACCAATATTTATCTTTGTTCCTCCGATATCAATGCCCAGCCGATACACAGCATCACATACTTTCCTTTTCTATTTCTCCAATCATATCAATTCGCTTTTGATGACGTCCGCCCTCATATGTAGCGGATAAAAACTCATCCACAATCATTTCTGCAGTTGCAGAGCCGATTACTCGTGCGCCAAATGCTACAATATTTGCGTCATTATGTTCTTTTGCAAGCCTTGCACTATATGCTTCAGAACATACAACTGCACGAATTCCATTTACTTTATTTGCGGCAATGGATATCCCAACGCCTGTTCCACAAATTAAAATACCGATTTCGCATTCTCCGTGTGCCACGGCATCCGCTACGCTCTTTCCATAAATCGGATAGTCTGTTCTCTCTTCGTTATTTGCACCATAATCAATGAATTGATGCCCTTTTTGCGATAGGTATCGGATGATATGCAATTTTAATCCATAGCCTACGTGGTCGCTTCCGATTGCTATTTTCATCGCCTCACTCACCTCCATCTCTTGCTTTGATTTTACCATTTCAAATGAGAATTTGCGAGAATAAAACAGACTTTTTGTGTGGACAAAAACGACTTTTGGTGGTATGATACAAGAAATGAACATGTGGAGGCGAATGTATGAAAGTTAATTTGGTTGGAAATTCACCCTATTCAATAAAAAATGCGTTTACCCACAGTCATGACAAATGGGAGATTGTTTTGAATTTAGAAGGAGAAGGAACTTCAGTCATAGGCGATAAAGAATATAAATTTTATCCGGGTACAATCATTTGCCAGCCGCCAAATATTCCCCACTCCAAGATTTCGGAAAATAAGTTTAAGGATATCTTTATACAAGTCAGTGATTTTATAATCCCTGCAAATGAGGCTGTACCTATCTTTATGGATGATGAAGAAAAGAGCTTTGAGACGTTAATGTTTTTGGCATTGCGAATTTTTCATAAAAAAGAAAAATATTATGTTGCAATTGTAAATTCACTTTATGATACCATGTATCAGATGCTACTCGGTTGGTGCGAAAACAAATCGAAGAATGATGAAGTGGAATTGTTTAAAAATTGTTTGATAGAAAACTTCACAAATCCTGAATTTCAGATTTCTAATGCGATGGAAATAACGACACACTGTAATGATTATTTTAGAAGATGTTTTAAAAAGGAAACCGGAACGACTCCGATATCCTATCTTATGAGTTTAAGAATTGAATACGCTAAGAAGCTTTTAAAGCAAAAAAGTGATATGAAAATGACCATATCGGATATTGCACTTTTATCCGGTTTCTATGACTCGCA
The DNA here is from genome assembly GCA_964592375.1 of uncultured Eubacteriales bacterium. Taxonomy (GTDB): domain Bacteria; phylum Bacillota; class Clostridia; order RUG12999; family RUG12999; genus CAZQDP01. The sequence goes on from CAZQDP010000078.1 coordinate 3,999, forward strand.
CTATTTTTCCCGCGTGTTTAAAAGTATGGTTAACGCAACGCCACAACAGTATGAATTGCATTATCGGATGAAGACGAAAGAGGAACGGTAGGCTGATTGGTCAGGATGCAAATTTCTCAAAATAGGTTATTGAATTACTTGAAAAATCTGATATAATAAGAAATATGTAAGATTTGTATGTTTTTCAAAAAGTGATAAGAAGCTGAGGAGGAGATTGTTTTGTCAAAAATGAGGTTGTATCATAAGCCAATGATTACAGCAATCGTGTTTCTTGTTTTGGGGCTGGTGATGGCTTTTGGCGGTGGCATATTAGCGCAGATTGATGGGAATTCAGATTATTATGCGCTTGTTGCTTTTGGTGCTTTGTTTTTCATTAGCGCTATGGTGATCTTTGCCATATATGGCGGATTAGAAAGAAAGTTTCAGCGCGTGGTACAAAACGATGTTTTACTGAATTTTACGATTGATGATTTGTCCGTTTTTAAAACCGCAAAATCAGCCGCTGAGGATATTAGGATGAATAATAACACAGCACTTTACATCATGCTGTTTTTTTGTGTGTTATTTGGCTTAATTTTCCCTTTCATTTTGGAAGATGGGTATATTGTTACCTATATTTGTATTGGACTGGGGGTATTTTTAACAATCGCAAAAATAATTATTACGAGGTACCGCACGCACAAGCTTTACAAAGGCTCTGGCGTAGTCATATTGTCAAAGGGCGGAGCATATGTACTTGGGGAATTCCACTGCTGGAACGTAGTGGGGTCGATGCTCACAAAGGTAAAGTATGTACCCGGCTCCGATGAGTCTATGGGGCATATTAAAATTCAGTATCAGGCACTCACCGTTCCGGGGCCAACGAAATATGCGGTTACCGTGCCCGTTCCAAAGGAAATGGAGTGGAAGGTGCAAGAAATTATTGATGTGCTGAGCCCAAACCTATCACAACCAAAATAGGAGGAGAATGGTTATGAACCAACAAAAATTTTGTTCAAGTTGCGGTGCGGCTTTAGAAAACGATGATTCCTTTTGCCCTATGTGCGGTGAGATAATACCGGGAAAAAAGACTGCGACCAATAAACGAACGATGGTTATCGTGATCGCATGCGGAGTGGTGACAATATGTGCACTCATTGTGATGCTGATAAACCTCTTTCCCGGCCATACATCTACCCCCTCACCCACTGCACCTGTTTTAAAAGCGGTTGACAATCTGCAAAAAGCAACCAATGCGCCAGTCATAGCATCCCCCTCACCACAGGCTCCGGCGAAGCTTAATGCAAGTAGCTTTCTTATATCGACAAATAAAAAATACACGTATTACGCCAGATACATGGATGGTGATGAGGGCGAGGAGCAGCTTGTGGCGGGGCATTTGGGCGGCAATACTTTGATTGCCACGATGTATTATGTTCCCGTGAAAGGTGGCGTAGCATACTACATGAAGCGTAGCGACGGCATTGACGTGGTATATGATAGCAATTCTGACGAATCGATTAATTGGTTGCCCGATGATTTAACCCTTGGTGCAAAATACAACAAAAATGGCATAAAAAAGACAGTGCTCAAGGTGAACGAAACGTGCGATCTTGGCTTTGTAAAGCTACAAAACTGTGTGGTATTATTAGAAGAATATGAAGCGGTGGAGCATGAGCAGGTAAGCTGGTATGCACCTTCATACGGGTGCGTTTTGGAAACCAGCAGGGATGGCAGCTTTGAATACAAACGTTTAACAGCAGTAGAGGACTATTCTTCGGATACAGCTTTGCAAGAGATAAAGAATAACGCAATCAATTTATCCAAAATACGATGAATGAAAGGGGATTAAACCTATGCGAGTTTGTCAAAAATGCGCACACCCCCTAAAAGAAGGAGCCTCTTTTTGTAGCCATTGCGGAAGCGAGTATCAGCCGCCGCAAGATATGTTTGCTCCAATAGAAAAACCAACAAATGAAATTTGCACAAGGTGTGGTGCCAAGCGAAGAGACGGTGCAAAATTTTGCCCAAAATGTGGTTTGGATTATCATAACACAAATCATCAACCTACGCTATTTGTGCAAAAATCACCAAAGACTGTAAAGAAAAGGTTTGTTTATGCCGCAATCGCGGCTGTGTTGGCGTTGTCTGTTACGGTATACTTTATGAATGCAGAGCTGTTTGTGCCAAGGGGATCGCTTGGTGCGTTTTCACAATCAAAATCAGGATCAAAAGCATTTAAAATCACTCCTGCGAAGGGGCTTACTATTTCAGCACCTGCAAACGCTTTGGACAAAGACCGAAAATTTACAGCACAGCGTTTAACAAAAGAAGAAATCATGCGTGCTGAAAACCATATTCGCAAGCTGCCGGGCATTATTCCGTTAGACGGCTACGAAGTAGATGCAGGACTTGACCCGAAGAAGATGTTTCCCGGTCAAATTAATCTATCTGTTGACTTAAAAGAGATGGGAATTTCGCCGAATTTGTATCGGTATCTTACTGCGGTTCGCATAGGCTCAGATGGTTATACCGAAATTCTTGAAAACAAAGTGTCAGAAAATCAACTGGAGATAAAATCAAGAAAAAATAGTGTAACATTGATTTGCTTATTAGTCGTTTTAGGCGGCGTATCAGGGGTCGGAGCAAATCATCTTAACAATGAGGTATCAGAAGAGTTTTTAACCGGCTTTCCGCAATACAAGAATAGAAATATTGCTTTTTCCTTTAACTTAAACGGATACACCTTCTTTTGGCCGGATGATTTGCCCCCAAGCGATCCTGATGCTGTAAATGAACTAAAAGCATCATTAAATAATGTTATTAAGAAACATGGATTTACATCAATGGAGGATTTTCAAAAAGAACTTTATGATTTTCGCACAAGTGTAGATATGAATGAAAAGGTGATGGCTGTTTTAACCGATAGCGATTATGTCGCAATTGATGAAAAGCTCAAGGATAGGGATTTTGTGTTTAATAAAGTATACCCGGTGAAGGTTCGAAAAGCTGTGTACACTGTTTATCTTGCCGATAGTTATCTTTTCGATAATGAGAACCGAGGCTTTCGCAAGCAACCTTCTACCTATATAGGCTTACTCGATGACTGGCCGTATCAAAAGGATTGGGCGGGTATCTCCTTTAACCCCAAAATCGGCTCGCCCTATGTTCATGTCAATTTAAATAGCTTGCCCGATAGCCAGGGTGAAATAAAATCACTCACCGGCGATGAAAGATCTCGATTTGAAGATGCGCTACTTACCATTACGCACGAGATATTCCACGTTTCTCAGGCACAATATGTTACCTATGACGCTCACAGCTATTTATGGCTTTGGGAAGCGAGTGCAGACCTTTTGCAATATGAGGCGGCGAAATATTTTGAAACGCAGGGGCAAATAGCAAAGGCAGAAATTCCTTTGGAAGCTTTAAAAAATATATTTTTGTTAAAGTATACCATGTCTAAAGCAGACGATAGCCTCATACAAAATCAGGGGTATGGCAGCGCTTTGTTTTTAAAGCAATTGCGTGATAAGTATTATGCAGGCAAAGAGAATGATTTTATAAAAACCGTACTTGAGAATTTTTCTTCCATCACCTCTTCAACGGATGGTCTAACCCTTATGAAAAACCTTACTTGTGGCAATGATAAGACATTTGGGGAGGAATTTGAAGCATTTGTAACACAGAATGTCAACGAGCTTATCGATTCATCAAAACCAAATATCATACTAAACAGAGCAAAGCCGATCGTTTCGTTAGATATGCCGAGCGGATATTTTTCCTCTTACCTTACTTCTTTTGTGTTTGAAGACCCCGATAACAACCGTTTATTTCTGCGATTTGATAAAGATGCTGTGACAAGGGCAAATAAACGTTATTCCAGATTTGTCATACCGAAAACCGCAACAAGCTTTGATGGTGGAGAGATTATGCTCTCCTCTTTAGAATTAAAGGAAGGTTTTTACGATTACATGGTTTCTGCGCATAACATAGGGCGCTCTCCCTCAGGTAAAAACGCAACGTTTTTATTGCAGACGATAAACGGGTTTTTATCTGAGGAATCAAACAAAGTTCCTATGGATATTCAGGCATTTTTGCTAACAAAGCCGGAAAAACCGAGCGCTGAGGTTGGGGAGGATAAAATTACGTTAAAGCTTCCGACACAAACTGCATTAGAGCAACCTGGACAAAATGGGAAACGGATTGTAGATAGCTATATCGCTCATTTGGTTGATGCGGAAGGTGCATCCGTTGTGTTTGAAATTCCTGTTGATTACAATTCATTTGAGATACCGCTTAAAGATGGCGGTAAAAAAGTGGATACTGCTATGCTAAACAATACCAATACAAAAACAGTCAATGCGTTCAAATCTGCAAATATACAAATAGCCTCATCGCCAATAAAGGATAGTTTTGAAATTCATCTTTTTAAAGCGACCAATGCGAATAGCCCGGTTTTTAGCAGCGCTAGTGAAAAGCTGATTGTAGGAAGCAGTGCACTGACTTTGATAGAGCTTGCAGGCACATGGGCAAAAGGCGGACTGACCATACGCCAGAACCAATCAAGCGAAAAAGAGGTGGATGATTTAGTAGGAAGCACTGCAGGTATTAAAGTAACAATAACGGCAGGCGGTTCTTCATCCGGCGAATTAACGATGGAAAGCTTAGATGGATCCACCGTATCCTGCCCAATCAATGTTAAACTCGTAGGCACAACTTTAAAGGGCGAAGGTAGTGATTCATACGCAGATTATACGTTTGAAGCTGAGGTGAAAAAAGCGGATAAAAAGTATCAGATTATTGGAATTTTTACGGCTCACAACAAAAGTGCCAACGAAAGTGTCATCATGAAGTTTACCGCTGAAAAGTAAGGCAATCATGTCGGTAGCGCTATAGATGACCGGGGGCGGGGAGATGAATGCCGCCCCCTGCATTGAGTGCAGAGCCACAACTGTTAATAATTACTTTTCTAAATACTCAACGAGTAGGATAGGCAAATCTTTGACATTGACAATTAGTGCAATTTGTATTATGCTGCGAGGCATATCACAAAAGCACTTAAGAAAGGTTGATTTTCATTCAATGATAACGTATATTTTGCCCATTGCCCTTATTGTGGCTTCAAACGTCTTTTATAATATCTGTGCAAAATCCACGCCCAAGGGAGTGAATCCATTTGCAATGCTGACCATTACATATGTAACAGCTGCTGTGTGCATGGTGATGATGCTATTGGTATGCTCTTCGCCCAAAGCGTTTGCGGCGCAGTTCAAAGGGATAAACTGGACAAGCTATGCACTGGGTATTGCCATTATTGGTCTGGAGCTGGGATACATACAGGCATATCGTGTTGGCTGGAATATTAGCATAGGTTCTTTGGTGGCGAATATATGCCTAGCTGCTTTGCTCATCGCCATCGGTGTTCTTTTCTATAAAGAGCACATCTCGCTCAATGGGCTCATTGGCATTGCGCTATGTATCATAGGGCTGATTTTTATTAACAAAGCTTAATAAAAATTCTGTTTTTTGTATCATGAAGTATATCACAAAAGTCAATATGCACATCCAAATAGGTTCAAGATTTTGTATCATCAGAATACCTCAACACATATTTTCCAATAAAATGGAAATAATAGCAAAAAAGGAGGTGTTATTTTGCATGATCATGAACAAAGT
>CAZQDP010000079.1:0-9616 GCA_964592375.1 uncultured Eubacteriales bacterium
TGAAATATCAATCATTTTCATGATTATCATTAGTAGCCTCTACGCCCCACGCTCACAAAAAGTGAAAACATCGGCGAAGGCTTTTGCCTTTCTTGCATCTTTTGCGATGCATTATTTCATGAGCGAAAATTTAATGATGACGGAGGCAAAAACGATGGACACCATGCTCAGTAGCTTGATTAAGATATTGATAGAGGGGCCGGAGGTATCCTTGAACGGATCGCCAACCGTATCGCCTACAACCGCCGCCTTATGGCAATCACTGCCCTTGCCGCCTAAGTTGCCGGCTTCAATATATTTCTTTGCATTATCCCAAGCGCCGCCGGAGTTTGCCATCATCACTGCCAAAACAAAGCCCGTGACCGTAGCGCCTGCCAGCATACCTACAACGCCGCTTACCCCAAGCACAAGACCGACAAGAATAGGGGACAATATGCCTATGAGAGAAGGGAGAATCATTTCTTTTTGTGCTGAGGTGGTGCAAAGTGATACGCAAGCTTCATAATCGGGATCCGCGGTGCCTTCCATCAGGCCCGCAATTTCCTTAAACTGACGGCGAACCTCTACCACAATGCTCTGGGCCGCTTTTCCTACGGCTTCCATCGTAAATGCGGCAAACAAAAATGGCAGCATGGCACCAATAAATAAACCAATCAGTACTGGAGGATTGGTAATGGCAAGCTTTGCCTTATCAATCAGACCGGGAGCCTGAATGGAAACCTCATCCACATAAGCAGAAATGAGTGCAAGTGCGGTAAGTGCGGCAGAGCCAATAGCAAACCCCTTGCCGGTTGCGGCGGTGGTATTGCCAAGCGAATCCAGTGCATCTGTGCGCCGCCTGACCTCTTCGCCTAAATGCGCCATCTCTGCAATGCCGCCCGCGTTGTCTGCAACCGGGCCGTATGCATCCGTGGCAAGCGTAATTCCTAAGGTGGAGAGCATACCCACAGCCGAGATACCAACGCCATAGAGACCTGCATTGAAACTGATGGCACCACCGGATAAATAGAAGCTGGCCATCACGGATATGCCCACAATAATAACGGGAATGGCGGTAGAGAGCATTCCAAGAGAAATACCCCCAATGATAATCGTGGCAGGACCAGTTACCGAGGCTGAGGCGAGTTTCTGCGTTGGTTTATATGTATCTGAGGTGTAATACTCTGTAAAATATCCAATCAACACGCCGGCGATGAGGCCGGATAAAATGGCGTAATAGACACCGATCTTATCGGGGCCGAGCACGTATAAAACAAGAAAATATGCAGCGACCGCAATGAGGCCGGCACTAATATACGTTCCTCTTCTCAGAGCGGCAAGGAGCACCTTTTGCTCCGCCTTTTCACCGGACTTAATAAAGAAGGTTCCGATGATAGAGGCGAGCACACCGATGGCCGCCATGGACATGGGAATAGAAACACCGGCAAACCCAAGACCTGCCGCAACTGCCAGTGCACAGGTGGATACAATGGAACCGACATAGGATTCATAAAGGTCAGCGCCCATACCGGCGACATCACCCACATTGTCCCCTACATTATCGGCAATAACAGCGGGGTTGCGCGGATCATCCTCCGGAATGCCGGCTTCCACCTTGCCCACTAGGTCTGCACCAACGTCTGCCGCTTTGGTAAAAATACCACCGCCCACACGGGCAAAAAGTGCCATGGAGGAGGCGCCCATTCCAAAGGTCAGCATGGCCGAGGTGATGTTTTGAATTTGCTGTACTTCGGGCAATGCGCGGTAAAACCATTTCAGGAAAAAGTACCATATGGATAAATCCAAAAGACCCAGTCCTACCACCACAAAGCCCATGACCGCACCGGCAGAAAATGCAATTCTAAGACCGGAATTAAGGCTTCTGATGGCTGCATTTGCTGTGCGCGCATTGGCAGATGTTGCAATTTTCATGCCGAAAAATCCGGACAGACCAGAAAAAAAGCCGCCTGTAATAAAGGCAAAGGGAACAAATGGCGTTAAGAACTTAAAATACGCAAGTACGCAAAGTACTGCGAAAACAACCATAAAAAACAGTGCAACGCCGGTATACTGTTTTTTAAGGTAGGCGTCTGCCCCTTTACGTATGGAAAGGGCAATTTTCGCCATCAGCGCTGTTCCTTCAGATTCCTTCAGAACTCTGATGGACAGAATAACACTGAAAATCAGTGCAAGTGTGGCACCGATTGGCGCCAAGAACGTGAGATCCATTTTTCAACACTCCTTTTTATTATATCAATTCACACAAAGCGATTTCGGCGCACATAAGTGCATTCATGAGGAAGCGATCTAATATGCTACGCCTGCCAAGAAAGGCCACCGCGTTGCACCTTGCATTTTTTTGCCGGGTGCATGTGTAAATTGCTATTATTAAGTTTATCCCAGATGGGGAAAAGCACTATTCATCCCTTGCCTCTATTTGTGCCTGATACATCCTGCTGTATACCCCGCGAAAAGCCATCAGCTCATCGTGGCTTCCCGCCTCTACAATGCCACCATCAGACACAACCATGATATGATCCGCTTCCCGAATAGTGGAGAGGCGATGAGCAATGATAAAGGTGGTGCGATTTTGCATCAGGCGGAGCATCGCCTTTTGAATGTGCAGCTCTGTTCGGGTATCCACAGAGCTGGTGGCCTCATCCAAAATAAGTATCGGTCTATCGGCAAGAACAGCCCTTGCGATTGACAGCAATTGGCGCTGCCCCTGACTTAAATTGCTGCCGCTTTCGGTAAGCTGCGAATGGTAACCTGCCGGCAGCCGGGATATAAAACCATGTGCTCCTGCCGCTTTTGCGGCATCAATTACTTCTTCGGCCGTGGCTTCTATGCGGCCGTACCGAATATTATCTTCAATCGTACCCGTAAAAAGGTATGTATCCTGCAGAACAATGCCAAATAGACTGCGAAGCGTGTGACGTGCATAGTCTTTGATATTTCTGCCACCCACAAAAATTTCTCCGGAGGTAACATCGTAAAAACGAGATAAGAGGTTCACAATGGTGGTTTTGCCTGCCCCCGTGGGACCGACAAGCGCCACAGCGCTTCCGGCAGGTACGGTAAAGCTGATATTTTGCAGTACCGGCGAGTGAGGGCTATACCCAAAGGAAACATTTTTAAACGCCACATCCATGGCAGAGGGCACAACACTTTGTGCATGTTGAGAGTCCTGCGTTTCATTCGGAGTATCAATAATATCAAAAAAGCGTTCGGCTCCTGCCAGCGCACTGAGCAAAGAATTGTAAATATTGGCTACTTCATTTAGCGGACGAACAAACAGGCGGGAATAGATTAAAAATCCAGAAATCATCCCAACACTCACAAGGCCCCTCATTGCAAACACACTGCCGGTAAAGGCAACTAGTGTAAAGCTGAGGTTATTAATGACATTCATTAAAGGCATTAAAAACCCTGCCCATATCTGAGATTTGATACCGATGCGGCAATACTCTTCAGAAATTTTCTCAAATTCATTGATATTCTCCGTTTGGCGGCAAAAAGCCCGAACGACCTCAAGACCTGTGATGGTCTCTTCAATATGACCACCCAATTTGCCGAGGAATTTTTGTTGCATCACATAGAGCTTCCGGGTGCGTTTTGTCACAATGCCGGTAAGCACAAAAACCAAGGGAACGGTAACGACCGCTGCCAAGGTCAGTGTGGGACTGAGGAGGAGCATCATGGTCAGTGCTCCTGCAATGGTAATGATACTGGACATCAGCTGGGTGGTGGACTGGGATATCGTGGAGCTGATGTTATCTATATCGTTGGAAAACCGACTCATCATATCTCCGTGGGTGGTGGTATCGAAAAAAACAATGGGCAGTTTTTGCAGCTTTTGAAATAAACTTCTGCGCAAAGCCAAAATCATTTTTTGCCCTACCCCTGCCATAATAAAATTCTGTAGGAAGCTTAGCAGGGCGTCTCCCATATAAAACGCAGATAACGCAATTAAAATCATCAGGATATTTGCATCACGGCCACGAGCGCGCAAATCAATGGCATCCACCGCAATGGCGATAAACCTAGGTGCGGCAAGTGTGAAGGCGCAGGATATGCCAACCAAGATAAACACAAGAATAAACCATTTCTTTTCCCTGCCAAAGTATTGCCATAGGCGCATGATGGTTTGGAGGGCATTTTTTGGTTTATCTACCGGCACTGCGCGGTGCATCCCTCCCATGCCAAAGCCTTGACGCATCAACCCAACGGGAGGATATACCTTTGCACCGGATTTTCCATCGGAATTCATATGACTAGCCACTGATAGGATCATCCTTTCCGATTTGAGATCGGTATATATCCCGATAGATATCGCAGCTATGCATTAGCTGCCGATGGGAACCGATACCGGCGATGCCGCCTTCATCCAGTACAATAATTTGATCTGCATGCATGACACTGCTCATTCGCTGAGCTACAATCAGCTGGGTTGGACTGCTTTTCAAATGGCCAAGTGCATTTCGAATGCTCTGCTCGGTGGAAATATCCACTGCACTTGTGCTATCGTCCATGATGAGTATTTTAGGACTCCTCATGAGCGCACGCGCAATACAAAGCCTTTGCTTTTGGCCACCGGAAAGATTGATACCGCCTTGCCCCAATACAGTTTCAAAGCCCTTGGGAAGACTGCTGATAAAGTCATCAATACAAGCAATTTTTGTAGCCATTTCCATCTCTTCCAAAGTTGCCGAGGAATTGCCCCATCGTAAGTTTTCTGCTATTGTGCCGGAAAACAATAGGCTTTTTTGGGGAACAATCCCCACAATTTCGCGAAGCGTCTGTATATCCATTTTACGCACATCGACACCAAAAACGCAGACACTTCCGCCCGTGGCATCATAAAAACGAGGGATAAGACTGATAAGCGAGCTTTTTCCGCTACCCGTAGAGCCGATCATTCCAGTGACAGAGCCCTGCTTGCAGGTAAAAGAAATGTCGCTTAGCACATCAGCAACACTGCCGGGATAGGAAAAGCAAACCTTTGAAAAACAGATGGCATCTGCCGCCGGGGCAGGGGAGATGGGGGGGATATTATCGGTCATATGGCTTTTTTGACAGAGCACCTCACCAATTCGATCCGAGGATGCGCCGGCACGGGTGAACATGGCAAAAATATTGGAAATTAGCATGAGGGCATGGAGGATTTGGGTCATATATACGATAAATGCACTAATTTTCCCAATTTCCATATTACCGCCGCCCACAAACAGACTGCCCATATATAGCACAGCAACAATGCCGACATTGATGGTAAGGGTGATAGCAGGGCCAAACACGGAAGTGACGCGGGCAGTATGGGTGGCCGTTTTGGCAAGAAGACCGGTGGCCGCTTCAAATCGTGCTTCTTCATAATCAAAACGGTTAAAAGCGCGCACCACGCGTACACCCGATAAATATTCACGCATAACTGAGCCCATTTTGTCTACCGCACTTTGTACCTTGACAAACCATGGAAAACCAATGCGGATATTGATAATAATAAGAACAGCCACAATGGGGAGGATGATTGCAAGAATGACAGACATGTTTACATTGAGAATAATGGCCATGACCATTCCGCCGATACACATCATGGGCGCTTTTACAAAAATGCGCATACTGCCGTTTATAAAATTCTGGAGCTGGGTGATGTCATTGGTCAGCCTTGTGATGAGCGAAGCGGTTTCAAATTGGTCCGTATTCTGCGCAGGAAGAGAAAGGATTTTTTTATAGGTATCATTTCGCAAATCCCTTCCAAAGCTTTGGGATACCCTGCCGGCAAGATTATTGCGTAGCAATGCAAAAATCGCACCTAAAAAGGTAATGGAGAGCATCAGGCCGCCGCTTCGTAGCACATAGTCCATATCTGCCTGCTTCACCCCTGTATCAATCATGCCCGACATCAAGGCGGGCTGCATGAGGTCGCAAAAGGCTTCGGCACAAAGACAAAGCACGGCCGAGCAAAAAAGCCAAGTATATTTTTTCATATATTGCAACACAAACGACATAACCCGGCCCCCTATATATTCAGCAATACAATTGCAACAAGACCAATTGCAAGGCTGGCATATGTTCTTACTAAGGGGCGTTCCCCAAAGAATAGGCAGGCGGCCGCGGTTGTTAGTAAAAGGGTACCTCCTTGCATGGTGGGGAACAGTACACTTGCGGGCATAACAGAAGACAGCGCAAAAGAAGAAAAGTTGCCAAGTGCCAAGGTAACCGCGGTTGCCACTGCCGGTGCATAGAAAGACTTGTATGTATATGCGTAGTGGACCTTGCTTTGCTTTGCATTTAAGAAGTAGATAAGAATACTGCAAAAGGCGGCGGACAGAAATGCAAGTGCAAAATATTGGGGTTGCTGCTTGGAAGGTAAAATGTGCTGGTGTAGCTTTGCCATAAACATAATCATCCCATTAGAGGCAGAGCAAAGCACCGCTGTGAAAAGCCAAATAGCCGAAAAAGGTTTTGAATCCTTTTTGCCGCCAGTGATGATCACAAAAACGGCAAGGATAAGCATAAATCCAAGCATTTGCATCAAATGCAATCTTTCACCCAAAAAAAGAATAGACAGAATAGAGGGAAATACTACACAAAAGCTGGCGATGAGGATTGTCAAGGACAATGGTCCTGTTCTCATGGCCAAAAGCGCAGTATAGGAACCCAAACAAAAGCTTGCGCCGGCGCAAAGAGCGGTGAGAATAGTAAGCGGGTGAAAAACAAAATCACGGCTGATGAGTAGATAAAGTGAGTAACCAGTGCCGCAAATCAAAAACCATGAAAAACCAAAAAGAGGCGGAGCGGTTTTTGAGTTCTCCGAAGTATTGGCAAAAACATTCTGCGCAAAATTTCCTGCGGCAAAGAAAAGCATTCCTAAAATTAAAATAATATATTGCAATTTGTTTCTTCATCCCTTCCACTTGTTCGACCGGCATAAAATGTTCAATGAACACTTTATGTTATGTGATTTCAAAGATGATTATATCGGAAATAATTTGCCATGTCAATGCTACGAGCCAATGAAATATATATTAGTAATGGTTATTATTAAATTGTAAACTATTTCAAATGTAAAAAACATACAGGCAGGTAAAATGTGAAATTCAGTGCAAGGATTTGGAACTTTTTTGTGAGAAGCACGTCTAAGATACAGAAATGAAAAAAGGAACATAAAAAATAGTTGTAATGGGATGGTGGCAAAAATGATGAAATTTCGCAAAGCAATACTCTTGGCAATGGCAATGCTCATCACATGGATACCCTTTGGCAATGTGGCAGGAGCAACCGATGCGGACATGGTTTTCTACATAGGAAGCAACAAAGCAGTAGTGAGCGGCTCGCAGGTGCAACTGGACGACGGGAACGAAGAGGTAACTGCACAGCTACGCCAAAACAGAGCATTTTTACCCGTTCGATTTGTAGCGCAAAATTTAGGACTTGGCGTTCAGTGGAATGAAGAACTTGGCAAGGTTACACTCAGCGGAGGTGGCAAGCAAATTTCCTTTGTTATCGGCAGTGATATCATGGAAATAGATGGCGTGCAAAAGCAGCTTGATGCCCAGCCGTTTTTGTACAATGACAGAACATATCTGCCGCTTCGTGCCATCGGAGAAAGCTTTGGAAAGCAGGTGTACTACGATCGGGGACTAATCATTATCCATGATGGGAGTAAAGCGTATAAGGCAGAAAGTGACACTGTGCTTATCAACCAATATATTGACACGCTCAGCATGGTGCCGGTGGTGGGTAGCATGGAAAAACTGGCCTCTCTGTTTCCAAATGCACCGGATGCGGATGCAATGGGCGGGGATGGTAGGATGTATTTGAAAGGATCTACGGCGGGAGCAGCATCGGGAGCAGCCGCACCGGTGCAATCTGTTGCCGTGGCAGATGAGGCACAACAATCAGATGGGAATTATTCTTCTACCAATGTTCAAGAAAAGGGCGTTGATGAAGCAGATATTATCAAAACAGATGGGGAGTATATCTACAGAATATCTGGTGGCAAGCTATATATCGTTGATGCACAGCCGGAGGGTAGCATGAAGGTGCTGGCAACGTATTCTCCGAATATGGAGGGTTTTTGGATTAGAGATATGTATGTGGACGGCGATATGCTGATTTTGATGGGGCAGGGCTATCGATTTCTGCCGCAGGTAAAAGACAGCGCAAACACGACGGTAGAACCAACTACGCCACAAGCAAAGATGGCACCGGCAAGGCCGGGCATTATGCCAATACATAGCGGATATAATGCCTCGATTGCAATGGTCCTTGATATTTCAAATCGTGAGAAGCCTACGCTTATACGCAGTGTGGAAACGGACGGCAGTTATTTGACATCTCGCAAAATCGGCAGCAGTATCTATATGGTGTCGAATGAATATTTTTATTACTTTAAAAATGCTAAACCAGAAGAGGTTATTCCTTACTATAAAGATAGCGCAGCCATGAAGGATTATATGCCTATCGAATTGCAAAAGGTGCGCTACATTCCGGGGGGAGATTATAGCAGCTATGCAGTGGTCACGGGCTTTGATATTCAGAATACAAAACAATCCGCGCAGGTCAGTGCCTACTTGGGTGCCGGAAACAATGTGTATGTATCTCAGAAAAATATGTATATCACTTCCCAAAGATATGAACCACAGGAGCAGGAATCTGTGCCCATCGGCGTTGTGGCACAAGACGCCCAGATAGAAGACATCAGTGCCGCGCAGGACCCATATAAAGCGGTGATTTATAAATTTTCGCTGCAAAATGGAAATGTTCAATTTCTGGCAAGGGGCAGCGTGCCGGGGCAGGTACTCAACCAATTTTCCATGGATGAGCAAAATGAGCATTTCCGAATAGCGACCACCTCTACCTATTATAGAACAAGCCAAACCAGCAGTAATGTTTTTGTACTGGATGCCGCACTACAAAAGGTAGGATCTATCGAAAAGCTTGCGCCGGGCGAGAGGATATATTCTGTAAGGTATATGCAAGATAGAGCCTATGTGGTGACTTTCCGCCAGGTGGATCCACTCTTTGTCATCGATTTAAAGGATCCGCAAAAGCCTGCCATACTGGGACAGCTTAAAATCCCGGGCTTTAGTAATTATCTGCATCCGTATGATGAAAACCATATCATTGGCTTTGGCAAGGATGCAACAAATGAAGGGATCATGCAAGGCCTGAAAATGGCTATATTTGATGTAACAGATGTGGCAAACCCCAAAGAGCTTCATAAAGAAGCCATTGGCGATAGAGGTTCTGACTCTAGCTTGTTGTACGATCATAAAGCGCTGATGTTCTCACCCGAAAAAGGAATTTTGGCATTGCCGGTTACGGTGTATGAAGCAGATAATGCCGATAAAAACGCATATGGCAAATTTGCATTCCAGGGTGCATATATTTACAACATCAGCATTGAAAAAGGGTTTTCTCTCAAGGGAAGGATTACACATCTTTCCAAGGCGGATTATGCGAATGGCTATGGAGATGGCAATAAATATGTAGATAGAATTTTGTATATCGGCGATACACTCTTCACCTCATCTCCCGCATATATTATGGCAAACGATATGCATTCCTTGGCGCAAAAAGGGCTTGTGGAACTAAAGTAAAAAAGTAATTTAAAAAGGTGCAGCGAAAAATG
>CAZQDP010000080.1:0-9445 GCA_964592375.1 uncultured Eubacteriales bacterium
TATAAACACACCAACAATCGCTGGATCAAATTGAGTCCCGGAGCATCTGAGCATTACTTCTACATCGACATTATATTCCATTTTTTAATCAATTACAAGCTTTTTTTTGCATATGCCGTTTAAATAGAGCGGACAAACCGTTTATGGTTTTGCACTTAAATCTTTTTGTGCCTTTTACAGTATCACAAGACGCCTTTTGTCGGTTAATTTAACGATTTTTTCCTGCATATATTTTTCCAAAACATATTCCCATTTTTTTTTGCATATATTGTTACAAATGGCAAAAGGGGGAATATGTGTTGAAGGATTACATAGAGGAAAGAGCTGTTACTCTTGCAAACTACCTGATCGATACAAAAGCCACTGTAAGAGATGCTGCAAAAAAATTTGGGATCAGCAAGTCCACGGTCCACAAAGATGTAACTGACAGACTGATGAAAATAAATAAATCCTTAACCTTACAGGCAAAAGCTGTTTTAGACATTAATAAGGCGGAGCGTCATCTTCGGGGCGGAATGGCGACAAAAGAAAAATATCGGAACAAAGTGGTTTAAAAAAGGGTCTGTATGCCAATTACGGGTATACAGACTCTTTTATTCACTAAAAAATATCATAAACGCATATCATTTATTTTGATATATTCTATTGCAACTGGCCCTCTTATAGAGAAAGATTTTCGAATTCAAATGACCTTTGCAGGCTAAAAAAATTGACAAAATAGAGCGCGTATGTTATAATCCTGCGTAGGGGCAACCGATGGTGGCTGCCCTTTTTTATCACTTATATGCACGACGGTGGAAAGGTTGATTTGCGAAAGATGAATGGAAATATTGGTGAGCTGATTGCAAAAAAGGTTCAGTATACAGCATCCAAGGCTGTGCTTGTTTCTATATTGGGTGGAATGTTTATATCTCTTGCGGCTATGGGAAGCTTGTCTATTTCAGCGGATCCCTCTGGGGGCAGCACGGCACTTGTGCTCTCAGGCATTGTGTTCTCTATTGGCCTTGTGATGACGATGATGTTTGGAGCGGATATTTTCACAGGCAACACTTTAATTGTGCTCCCTCTCATGCAACGAAAAACCACCGCGCAACGATTTTTGGCAAATTTACTGCTCGTGCTTTTGGGCAATTTTCTAGGGGCGCTTCTTGTGGTGAGCCTTGGTACCACATCGGGTTTCTTTACAGGAAGAGTGCTAGACAGACTTTTATTTGTAGCCGACCATAAGATAAGCCTTGCCTGGTATGCTCAGATAAGTGCAGGTATTTTGTGTAATTTACTGGTCAGTATTGCAGTGTTGATGGCCTATTTATCCGAAAACACGGTTGGCAAAATTATTTCCTGCATTCTACCTGTGACGCTATTTATTATATGCGGATATGAGCATATTGTGGCCAATATGTTTATTCTGCCTGCGGCATACATTCTCCGCGAAGCAGCCGGTGGGGAACCTTTTCCTCTTCCTGCGATGCTCCAGAGCTTTTTGATGGTGGGACTTGGCAATTTAGTTGGCGGTCTATTTGTGGGTTGCACCTATTATTATTCCAATATGTATTCAAAAAATCACGTCCATACCTATATCAATACCAATGAGAGCAAGAGGCATATTGTATGAAAATGAATATATGTTATTTAGGGCTTATTCCTTTTGGTGAGGCACTTGAAATTCAAGAAAGGCTTCATGCGCTTCGCTTGCAGGGAAAGATTGAAAACACATTGCTACTTTTAGAGCACCCCCCTGTCATTACCCTTGGCACCCGGGGGAAATATGATAACATCTATCTGCCAAGGCAGGAACTGGAAGAAAAGGGTGTTACCATTTTTGAAATCAATCGTGGTGGTGATGTAACCTACCATGGGCCTGGGCAGATTGTGGGTTATCCTATCGTGGATCTTTCGGATTTGGATAGAAGCATAAGACCGTTTGTTTGTAATATTGAAAATGCTATTATTGCACTACTTCAGCATGAATTCGGACTTGCGGCTGAAACCCGGAGTGGGAAATACACCGGCGTATGGGTGGGGGACAAAAAAATAACGGCTATTGGCATTGCTGTTAGCAAATGGGTGACCATGCACGGTTTTGCCTTTAATGTCAATACGGACCTTACGCATTTTGATTGGATTAATCCATGTGGTCTATCCATGGGCGTAACCTCCGTTCAGGCACTCATCGGAGGGGCTGTCGATATGGACAACCTGTTTGCCCTTGTCGCAAGCTATATGATAAAAGCGTTTGATTGCGAGTCTACCGAGGTATCCATCGATTCGTTATTGGTATAGATAAAACATATCTTTACGTTTTGTGAGGGAAAGGAATGAAACGATCCATTGGAACAAAAAACTCCTCTTAAAAAGCCCGAATGGTTTAAGGTAAAAGCAAATACGGGCACAGTGAACCTTGAAGTGGAAAATATCTTGCGAAAATACAACCTCCATACGGTATGCGAGGAAGCCGGCTGCCCCAACTGTGGAGAATGCTTTGGCAAGCGTACTGCAACCTTTATGATTTTGGGTAGGATGTGCACCAGAAACTGCTTTTTTTGCAATGTAAATCACGGCACTCCCCAAGCGGTAGATGCCGGCGAACCGGAAAATATAGCAAAAGCAGTCCGTTTGCTTGATCTGTCCCATGTTGTGATTACCTCTGTTACCCGAGATGATTTGGCGGATGGCGGTGCAGATCATTTTGCGAAAGTCATCTGTAGTATTCGCAGTGAATTTAAGCAAAAGTGCCCCATTATTGAAGTGCTTATTCCCGACCTTGGGGGTGATGAGCACGCCCTTGCAAGGGTGATGGAGGCAGGGCCGGATATTCTTAATCATAATGTAGAGACCATTGCACGCCTTTATTCTACCGTAAGGCCGCAGGCGGAATATCACCGTTCTCTTTTACTCCTTGAACGCGCGAAAAAAAAAGACCCCTCCATCCTCACGAAAAGTGGCATCATGGTGGGTCTGGGTGAGCAGTTTGATGAGGTTTTGGAAGTCATGCGGGACTTAGCGGGGGTAGGGTGTGATATTTTAACGGTGGGCCAGTATTTGGCTCCCTCACGTCAGCATCATCCGGTTGTGGAATATATCCACCCCGATGTGTTTGCGGAATATAAAAAGCAAGGAGAGGCGCTGGGCATTGGCTATGTGGCTTCCGCTCCTCTGGTTCGAAGCTCCTATCACGCCAAGGAGGCATTTGATTTTGTAAATCGTTCGAAATAAAAAACCTTCGTTCATCAATGAATTCCTGTAAAAATTAAACCGCCCTTAAATGAGGGCGGTTTTTCCATCATATGCAACTTCTATGCCATGGGGTGCTGCTAACTGTTCCAGCTCATGGTGCAACAGCTTTCCATTATGGGAAAAATGGGTGATAAAAAGCTTTGTGCTCTTCCCAATGACTGCTAGCGTTGTCAGCGTCTCTTTTACTTCTATGACATCGGGGATCCCCATATGATTTCTGCCTTCCTTGGTTGCCCCAAAGGTACATTCAAAAATCACAGCGTCAAAAAAATGGCCGGCAATGGCGCTCCAGGTTTCTTCTCCAAAATACCCTGAATCATGGCCGATTAGTAGCTTCTGTCCATGGGACTCTACAATATAAATAAAACATTTCTCTCTTTTATCATGCTCAGCGAGTAGCGGCGTGACAACCGCTTCACCCATCTGAATTGGTTCAAATGCTTTGGCTTCTTTAAAGAGAAGCCTTGTATCATCGCACCGCTTATATTCCTTCATTCGGTTTCCAATATCCGTAACCTTTTCATTTCCATATACCGTAAGTGGGGCTTTCCCCTCTGGGAGATGGGCAAAGTGCATTCCTCTGTGCATTAAATCCTCCGGATAGAAATGGTCACTGTGGGAATGTGTAATGAGCAGATGCTCAATATCACAAAGGTCAATTTTATTCTGCAAAAAATGCAAATAGGTATCCGGCCCAAAATCCACCATATACTGATCATCAATAAGCAACGAGGAACGAGTGCGGATATTCTTCCCACCTATCTCAAGGGCACGTTTGCACACACTGCATGGACAGAACAAACCCGGCCATCCTTCTGCGGCGGCGGTTCCTAAAAATTGAACTTTCATATATTATCATCCTTTTTTCGACTAAACTTAGCACCAAACTTCTGGTTATTGGTCTTTTTTATTCATCCAGCCTTTTCCCAATCACAGAAGAAGCAGTTAATTTAAGGATAGCGGTCCTGCAAAATATCTCTTCATTGTAATGGAGCTCGTCCACTTTGCCATAATGCTGCATAATCAAATTCATGCCGAGTATCCTTTCGCTTTTGTCCGCCACAACCGATATCTCGCCTTCGCCCATGATGCTTTCGTAATGCATTGTGTAATCACAAGGCTTCTCCCCTACGATTAGCTGATGAGCGCAGTCCAGCTCAAAGCAAACCTTGGGGTTGCTTCGCAAAATATCAAGCTTTCTTCCTTCGCTGGCACAATGAAAATAAAAAATCAGCCCATCCTCATCCGAAAACCCAAAATTCATGGGCACAATATATGGATACTCACCGTCAAACAGTCCAATGCGACAAACATTGCACTTCTCTATGATTTGAGAAATTTCATCTTTGCCGGTTACCGCTCGATTTATTTTTCGCATTTGATGCTTCAAAACATATCACTCCTTGAGAGAATTATATCCATAAACCCTGCTTTTGTCAAGCACACTGGATTGCTGTATTAACCCCTTTATCGCGCCAGGGTCCGTTTTTTAAAATCCATTGGCCTCATCCCGGTGTGTTGCTTAAAAAGTCGAGAAAAATACTGAGGCGAAGAGATGGAGAGCTTTTCGGTCACCTCCCCTATCTGATTGTCTTCACTTAGTAGCTTTATTGCTTCTTTTATTTTCATTTTATTAAAATATTGAATGACCCCCATCCCCATGTATTTCTTAAATAGCCGCTTGAGGTTGCTACGACTGCAATTGCAATGCGTGCAAATATCCTCAATGGACAACGCCCCATAAATATTTGCATTCAAGTAAGTAACGGCTGTGGAATATAGTGTGCAAATGTAAGAATCCGTAAAGGGAATGTATGGGTTTTTCTCAGGAATTGTATTCATCTGTATTGCCTTTCGGGTTAGCTCAATCACAATAAGCTCTAAAATACTTTTAACCTTTTGTGTAGCAGCATGCTGCGCATTTTCGGATATTACAATTTTCCAAATCGCTTCATCAGTCTGGATATGATCGATAAGGGTTTTGCATTCTGATTCCAGCATGTCAAACAGGGCGCATAGTTGCGGATGAATATCGAATATTTTGTTTTCAAATAAGCTCGGATTTTCACTGGACATGATGAATGATACAAATAAGGCATCGCACGAGGAGACGGCAGGAAACATACTTTTGTGAAATGCCATTGGTTTGTGAACAATCGCTTGATTTTCAGATATGATATACATATTTTCATCCGATACGGTATTGAGTTGTCCATGCTTCACATATGTAATTTCCCAAAAATCATGATATTCGCCTTCATAAAAATACCCTTTTTCAAAATGGCCATTGTGAATGGATATGACACTGGGAATCTGAAAAACCATTTGCAATGTGGTGGGGGCATATTCATACATCGTCATTCACCTCAAATTGATCCAATTTTATAATTAAATGGTCTTTTTCGCACTTGTTTTGCATTTTCTTATACATTATAATACAAAGGAAATAAGAAAGCAAGGGGTAAGATTGATGGGCATGATATTCGGAGCAATTTTTTGTTTTTCTTTGCAGCTTACAGGATGGAAGCTATTTAGCAAAACATATATTCATCATTTGCAAGATAGGCTGATGTTTAATGGGTTGATTTGCTTAGTGACCAGTCTCTACTTTTTCATCATGTGTGATACGTGCATAGGGTATCCTGCCGAAATGGTTATGCTTTCTATTGAATTTGGTGCAATGTATGCCATTGTTCTTTTTTCTTATGTGATGGCAATGCAGGAGGGAAGTATGGCGTATAGCACGTTGGCATTGCAGGCCTCGCTTATTATTCCGGTTGCGGCAGGTACTTTGTTTTGGCATGAAAACTTTGGCCTCCTGCAAATGATTGGACTTGCTTTGCTCTTTATCACATTTTTCATTGGAGCAAAAGCAGAGAGAAATAGCAAGATTTCATTTCGATGGATACTATTCTGTGCGATTGCTTTTTTGAGCAATGGTTTTTTATCCCTTACCATGAAACGGATACAGGTCGTCAGCGAAGGAGGAAATATAGAAGCTTTTATGGCTCTTGGCTTTTTATTTGCCGCCATACTGTCATTTGCTGCGGTTTTCATATATGCTAACAAGGCAAAGCTACAGTATTCTTTTCGTCCTTCTATAAAACCTCTAGGGATTATCCTTTTCAGCAGTTTGAGTACAGCAATTGCCAATAAACTCTCCATGGCTGCCATGCAGACTGCACCGGTAAGTGTGGTCATTCCGGTTATAAGTGGAGGCGTATTGGCATTTACAAGCATTGTGTCGCTTGTGATATTTCAAGAAAAACTACAGAAAAGACAACAACTTGGCCTTGCCATAGGATTCATTTCCGTCATCATGATGGCGTTGTCTTTATAAATATAGGATATAGTTCTTACCCTACACAAAGGAGATGTACGATGAAAGAAAAAATAATCTTACCCATTGGGAATGCACCTAAGCCGATTTTGGACCTCCATTTCCCCACCAGAGAGCAAGCTTTTATTTTCAAAAATTGGGATACCATCCCAGCTCAGAAAATAGCAGATGTTCTGCAAACTGTGGTTCCAAATGTAATGAAACTCGCAAAAGAAATGGGACTTGACTTTGCACCAAAAATCAGTCCTTATTGGAAAACAGACGGTCTTTTAACAATCATCAAAAACAATTGGCACCTTCTTCCATACCGGCAGCTACTATCACTTTTGGATATGACTCAGGAGCAGTTTTTATATCTACTCAAGGAAGATGATGCATTGTGGTATAAACTTGGTCAGCATAAACCTCAAGCGGAAAAGCTTTGCTATCGTGAACTGACGGAGAAGGAAATTGCTCAAACAAAAGAAATCTTTGGTAAGCCCTATGGAGCAGAAATCTACCCTGACTATTTTTGCTTTAAAGCGCACTATAACACGATCGAAACACTTCCTGCGCATTCTGCCATGACTGCTTCTTCGCCTTCGAAGCTGAAACTTACATACTTATACGATGCGCCATATGGAGATATACTGCTTGAAGACGAGGATACGACCTTTTTGGATGAAAAACTGAAAAAGCTTTCTGAAAAAGGTGTTAATGGTTTGTGGATTCATTGCGTTTTATACAGCTTGGTGGAATTAAAAGGACATTCCAAGCTTTCTTTCGGATGGCAAAAAAGAATAGATACGCTGAATAAAATAATTTTTCGAGCAGCCAAATACGGCATTGGAATATACTTATACTTGAATGAACCTCGCGGAATGCAAGAAGATTTCTTTACAAATTTGCCCCACTGGAAGGGAGAATACTCCGCTTCACCATATGAATGCTATGCACTATGCACATCTGAGCCGGAGGTGCTTTTGTATCTTGAAAATTCATGCAGGAGTTTATTTGAAAAAGCACCGGGCCTTGCAGGTGTGTTTACCATTACCATGTCCGAAAACAATACAAACTGTTTTTCAAAAACACATATTGACAAAATCAGTTGCCCACGATGCAAAAACCGCAATGCTTCCGATGTGATTGCAGAAGTTAATTCGGCTATTGCAAAAGGCGTGCACAGTGCAAAGCCGGATGCGAAGGTGATTGTATGGGACTGGGGTTGGAACTATGAAAGCTTGGGTTGGGAGAAGCAGTGGGCATATGACATCATCAAAAAACTACCGCAGGATGTATATCTCATGAACACCAGCGAGCGTGGTATAGAAATTGACAGAGGGTCCATTCGCGTGGCTGTGAGTGATTATTCCATTTCTGTGGTAGGCCCCGGAGAAATGGCAAAAAACGCATGGAAAACGGCCAAGGAAAGAGGGCTGAAAACCATTGCAAAGGTGCAAATCAACAACAGCTGGGAGTGCAGTGCAGTGCCATACATTCCTGCCTTTTTGCATATCAGTCGACACCTTGAGCAGGTGAAAAAATGCAACGTTGATGGGTTGATGCTCAGCTGGACACTTGGCGGTTATCCAACCATTATGATGGATTTACTTTCACAAATTGAAAATCAATCCAATGATGACGTACTAAACATCAAGTCGTTTTGCACAAAGGCCTTTCAGCATCCCCTTGCTTATGATGCAATTTCATATTTTGATAAAGGACTTGAGGAGTTTCCATTTTCCGTTGCAACCCTTTATCATGCACCACTTTGTTTAGGCGTTTCTAATCCATTATATCTTCATTCGACCGGTTACCACTCAACCATGGTTGGCTACCCTTATGATGCCCTGGATATTTGGCGGGGTGCATACCCAAGGGACGTGTTTGCCATGCAGTTCCAAAAACTCTGTGAAATTTGGCAAAAAGGGATCGCTATTTTAGACAAGATAAATGAAAAAAACGATGCATGCAAAGAACTTGCCAATATGGCCAAAACTTGCTTTATTCATTTTAAATCCACCCAACTGCAGAGTGAATTTTATATAGAAAGAGACAGTCAATCCCCTAATCTAAATAAAATGGCTGATATTGCAAGCCAAGAGGAAAGTCTCGCCATGGATATGCTTCTTTTGCAAAATGAAGACCCGTGCCTTGGTTTTGAAGCGGCCTGCCGATATTTTTATACAGGGCAAAGTTTAAAAGAAAAAATCATCAGTACACGATATATTCAAAAACAACTCAAGCGCCAAAATATCAATAAAACGCTTTCATAGAAGTCTATTGAAAAATCAGCACGATATACTTTTTGGAAATGGTGCTGTATAGTAATAAAATGCACCGCTCCCAATTTCGAGCGGTGCATTTTAGGGGGTAATCGTTAAAAGATAGTCGTTTTCGGTGCAAAATTTAACGATTACTATTTTGGGCATAGAAAAACGGCTCATACACCTTGCACAAGGCGTTTTTCTTCATATAATAATATTATTGCCGTTTCTAAATTTAAAGGTAAGGTTACTATCAACACCACAATCTGCAAAAAACAAATATCAAGATACAGATAATATAATGTTTTCAATCAAAGTATTGACCAAAATTAAACAACAAGGTATACTATGATGTATAAAGTTGAAGAGTGGAGAGAGATTGCTATTAATATAAAAGTTTATACATTAAATGCATTTGCAAAAACAGATAAAGGTGGAAACCCCGCAGGTGTCGTGCTTAACGCTGATGCTTTATCCGAAAATGATATGAAAAGGATTTCGAATTTGGTCGGTTTCAGTGAAACTGCCTTTGTTACAGAATCCAGTTTGGCAGACTTCAAAGTACGGTTTTTCACTCCCAATGAAGAAGTTGATATATGTGGTCATGCAACGGTGGCAACAT
>CAZQDP010000081.1:0-9396 GCA_964592375.1 uncultured Eubacteriales bacterium
GGCGGCATATCATTATCTTGAAATGAATGTCATTACATTCATTATTCTTTTTATCATATTCTTTAATTTTAGACTGCATAAGGAAAAATATTTACTTGAGCAAAAAATGTTTTTATTTATGTTGGCTTGCAATGTTATTATTCTGCTGCTCGATACCATCATGTGGGTAATTGATGGCACGCAAGGTTTTTTGCATAGAGAGCTCAATATTTCTGCTACTGTTTTATACTATGTACTTAATCCCATTCCTTGTATGCTTTGGTCTTTTTATGCAGATTATCAAATCTTTCGAGATATTAATCGCACGAAGAGATTGATAATCCCCCTCCTCATTCCAATTGTAGCCAATGCTTCCTTAGCCATCTATAGTCTGTTTTATTCTACGCTTTTTTACATTGACCAAAATAACATTTACCATAGAGGTCCGCATTTTCTCGTCATCGCAGCCATTTGTTACTTGTATTTTTTCTATACATTTATTATCATTCTCAAAAACAAAAAGCGTATTGGCAAAAGGAATTACCTAACCCTTTTGGGGTTTTGTGTGTTGCCATCAATCGGGGGCATTATTCAAGTGTTGGTTTATGGCGTATCCCTTATTTGGATATGCATGGCTTTGTCTATTCTGCTCATATATATAAAAATTCAGAATAACCAGCTGTTTACAGATTACCTCACAGGGCTATACAATCGAAGGCAGCTAGACAATTATTTACTTGAATGTGTTAAAAACGCAAATGCGAATAAAGATAAGCTCACTGCAGGCTTTATGATTGATATCAATTCCTTTAAAAATATTAATGATGAATATGGGCATGCCTTAGGTGACCAGGCGTTAGAGCATACCGCAACAATATTAAAAAACAGTTTTGGAGAGAATGATTTTATTGCAAGATACGGCGGAGATGAATTTGTTGTCATTATTTTGATAAGCAAAAAAGAAGAGCTGAATAGCGTAGCTGATAGAATTCAGTCCAGCGTAGATCATTTCAATGCACAGAATATCTTTCCATATGAAATTAATCTGAGTATGGGTTATGATATCTTTGATTTTAACGCCGGAGTAAGCATCGATGAATTTTTATCTCATATCGATCATTTAATGTATATCGATAAAAACGGCAACAAGGCGTAGGTGTGCAAGAAGGGTGAAAGATAAGCCCTTTTAAAACTTGCACATCAACACCTTTTTAAGATGAGAAAAATTGAATGTATCTCTCTATTTCAAAGTGCCATATTGAACGCTTTCTTTGTATGCGGTTTCATAGACTTTGATCACTTTCTGGGGTTCAATATCTCCCATAATATTATGAACTGTATTGAAAACAAACCCACTGTTCGGCCCAAAAACCGACATTAAGTCACGCACATTTTTAGATATTTCCTCAACACTTCCCTTATTTAAGACGTTTTGCGTATCCACGCCACCGCCCCAAAAGCAGATTTTTTTACCATATTTCTTTTTCAGCTCAGTCGGATCCATATTATTGGCACTAATCTGCACCGGATTAATTGCATCTATTCCGCAGTCAATCAGCATCGGAATAAGCGGCTGAATGCTCCCACAAGTATGCATAAAGGTCTTATAATTTGAATAATTTCGAATATAGTCGCATAACTTTTTCAAATACGGCGCAACAAATTCAGCGTACATCTCGGGTGCGCATAGGGGTGCGTTTTGTGCCCCCAAATCATCACATATAGCGATTGCTTGGATGGTTTCACCCATCTTATTAATTACTAGTTTAGCCCGCTCTAACTGCATGGCAAGTCTCATTTCTTGGGTTTCTCGAACTTTTTCAGGATCGGTATACATATCGCACAGAAAATCCATATTTCCAAACAAGCCCGTTAGCTGCATGAACATCGTAAATTTGTCGGTTTCCTTGTAAATCTGCTCCGCTTCTATGGCCATTAAATCGACATCACCCTCAAAGCTACCGGTTAAGAAGTTCAGCCACGCGCCATCAAAGAAAAAACCATTTTTAGGCATTCTCATTGAGCGTTCGCCTTGATATACAATATGCGAACCATCCTCTTGCAATTGAGGGCTGTAGCTTCCCGGCACTGTAAAGGTATAATCCTCTCGGAATGTAAATCGTTTGGGGTTGATGGCTTTGGGATATAATAATTTTGTATCCACATGGAATTTTTCCAGAATGTCGTCATCAATTCTAGCCAGACATTGTACCGGATCTGCCAATTCAATATTGTCCGTATCTAGCCCCAGATGTTCCCTTAAATTCTTGTACGCAAAAACACTAATGCCTGTAGAAAAATATGCACCAAAATCAATGGGCACCCGATCAACCGGTTTGCGCTCCATAGCCGCAATGACTCTTTGTCTACTATTCATCAAACTGCTCCTTATTTAATCGTTATTGCTTCCTGCCCTTGGTAGCCTTTCTCTTATGCATAAGAGAAAGGCTACGCTCATATCATTTACTTGTTTTACAAGATGTGCCTCTACTTTCAGTGAAAATGGGTGCACATCTTTTCAATACTGCTATTGAAGCTTCGACACCTTGATGTTATCCCACCAATTATGCGTATCGATGGCATTCGTGTTGCCGCCTATTTTTAATTCACCTATATTGGTGACAGGAGTTCTAAACGCTACCTTATCTGCCACTAACACATCATCAATGTATATATCAGCCTTGCTTTGCGAGGGATAAGCAATGATTTTTATTTTATACCATTTTTCGTCAATAATTTTACCAATTTGAGTGATATCAATAAACTTACCATCGCTGATATACCAAAAATACTCAGGTCCCGTAATGAGGCATACGCCATAACCCGAAACCTTATCATTAAGATATGCCACCAAGCCGCCGCTGTTTTTAGGTGTGCCTCTTTTCATCTTATAATCAAATTCAACAACAATATCGGTTTCATACGCCTCTTCAAATTTGTAGGTGGCATTAATATCGCTACTAGATGCGTTATCGTATATAAAGAATGTCTTATTGGTATCGGGAGGTGTTCCCTCCATCCTCCAAAATCCGCCACCGGCATCCGAACTTGCGTTTATTTTAAAACCTTGCGGAATAGCTGTTTCGTCATATTTGTCAAAATTCTCTTCTAAAATCACTGTTTTAATGGGAACTACTGTCATGGTGATGGATTTTTCCAGGGATTGATTACCCAATCCAGCCTTGACAGTGATTGTTGCATCTCCAAGTGCCACAGGTGTAAGATTGCCGGCATCATCTACCGTTAGTACCGATGGATTAGAGCTTGTAATGCCTAGTTCTACTGCGTGAATAGGCAGCTGTGCATCATTTGTAGACACGCACTGGATTGCTAAGGCAGCTCTCTTATCTAGCTCCAGTGTGTTTTTGCGTGCCGTCACTGTCAATTCCTTCAGCCCAATGCCACTAGATATGTCAAGCAATTTGACACGCACATCATGAAATGTACTCTGGCTTACCTTGCCATCTTCACTATATGCGGTAATCCCCGCGATGGGATTATTGAGAATAAATGGTACATTGCCCATTGCATTGCCCCAGCTTTGTCCATCCGAAGATGTGTATGCTTCAATTATTCCTCCACGCTTGGCAAGCTTCACATACAAAGGCAAGCTGACATCCCCCAACTCGCTGATGGTAATGACTTTATTCTCCTTTGACCGATAGGAAAGTTTTAGCTTATTGTTCACAACACATAGGGCAACAAACTTGGCATTTGACGAAGCATTGTCTCGTAGCATGATGCCGGCGCCACCGGAAGTACTTTCGACTTTGGCCGCAACATCATAATCCCGAATTCCATAAGACGCTAAGTTTTTATACACAAACGGCATTTGATCCATCGATCCGGTGCTATCGACCTCACATCCAATATCAAATCCCCTGCCTCTTGCATAGAGTGTAAATTCATTGTCTCCATTTTCAATTGCTTTATCGCTTGTCGTTCTTGTGCCAATATCAATTCCGGACCAAGTGCTTGTAAATGCATAGCTTTCATTCAGTGTATTGGCATCCACAAATACCCTAACAACGCCCCAAATCTCTGTGGTCGGAAGCTTTAAGCTTGAAGTGCCATTTCCATTATTGACAACTTCCAAAACCACAGGATCCATTTTGGGTCTGTAATATATGGCTCTTGCCGCCTGGTTCCCATAAAAGCAGTTATTATTGATATTCAGCACAAGCTCCGATACCGGTGCATCATTTTTATTGAGAATGTGCACAACTTTGGGTGCGTTTTGATCGGCTACATTCTCTCGAAGTACCGAGTAGACATTGGCAGGACTGTTCTTTATAGCGGTTGCACATAATTCATTTTTCAAGGACCCAATATCCTCTGAAGCGATAATCTTCACGCCGGATTTCTCAATAATCGCCCTTTCTTCGGGAGGTATAGTATCTAAATTGGAGCTTTGTGCAAGATAGGATAGGCCTTCTAAATCCTTTTCTTTGATATTAAATATCGGAATGCCTTTTTGAGAGACAACATCCTTAAAAGGAATACCCATAGCAAATGTATCCATGCTGTCTTTTTTAAGCTTCGCAGCAGTAATTTGATTTAAATTCACCAAAAGACCTAATTTGGCAGGCGTTTCATAACGGTCAAACAAAAATGGATACTGGCGAACAAAGTGGAATACGCCTTCGGTTTCTTCCACTTTTGCAAAATATCGAGTATTGTCTGCAATCCAGATATCCCAAGGTACCAGCATAAATTGGCCGGTTGCATAAGCAATTGCTGCGCCTTGATTGATTGTTTTCATTACGCCCTCTACACCTACCTCCGGTAGAGGCGAATAGATAAATGGCTTTCCAACACCTTTTGATAAATATGCAGAGGATACCAACGAAGCAATATCAAGTGAACTAGGTTTTGTTTCTCCCATACCCCCATCTGCTACATCATAAATAAACGTCACTTGTCTGTTGGTGAAGGAGGCTCCATAATTATATACATTGTGTGTTAAAGTAATATTTCTCTTCGCGTACTCATTCATGAATGCTTTTAATTTTGCGTGCATATTCCTTGTTGCTTGAATGTTAAATTCAGAATATGCCGGCCAAGTGGCTGTTAAGGTTCTTTTTGCATTATAGCTGGCATTTGAGTTTATGCCATAAACATCCTCTAAGTATTTTTTATATGAAAAGGTATTGATGTCTGCAATACCCATCTTTGTCAATTCCTCAGGTTTATAGTTATTCATTAAATATTGTTTAAATCCCGCTTGGCAGTATTCGCAAAAGCAGGCTCCCCATGTCATGGATTGAGCATTTCCGCCCCAATCATCATAGTGAAATTCAGTTACACCATTATCGATCCCTTCAGAAACGGTTTTCTTTATAACTTCATAGTATTTTGGATTATTAAAGCAGCTCCAATAGGTATCTTTCCAATTAATCATCCATGGCGCGACGGCTTTTGAGCCGTCAAAATATCGTGCCCAAGTTTCTTCATATCCTTGATTGGCGTTCACAGCACCCTGAAAGGTTACACCTTGATTGATGATCGCTTTGATATCCGAAGGATTTCCAATATACGACCACTTATCTCCTGTTGCCATAAATCTTTTTAGCATGTCCAGTGTCCCCAACTGGCCTTCTTGACCGTCCTTTCGATACCAGCGAGAGGTCACGTAAACATTGGAGTGGCTTCCGCCAGCTATGGCGGAAGCCTCCTCTTTGATTTTTGCAATGAGTCTTTCAATGGCATTTTCATCGTTTACTGTGATAACCCCAGCCTTGTCACTGATCACAATGAGGCCTCTGTCATCCCAGAATAAGCTTTTTCCAATGGCTTCGGACATGGCACGAAGGGGAATGAAGGTTCTATCATTGTATGTATTGGCAGTTACATCTAATTTTTTCTCCACACCATTTACCTTCATCATATCAGAACCGATCTTCATTTCTACGGTTGCCGTTCCACTTGTAATGCTCACGGTAGAGGTCGCCTCATCCCAGCCAACCTTAGCACCAAAGGCTTCGGACACAAAACGAACAGGCACCAAAGTTCTTCCATTTTCAACAAAAGGGAATATATTGGTATTTGTACTGTCAATTGGGGTGTATCGATTGCTGATACATGCAACGGGATAATCTACCATCAGCACAATGGCGCCTTCCAATTTTGCTTTTAGCTCATTGTCTATCTTTAAAACGTCCGGTAACACAATTCCGGAAGTGTTCGTGCTGCTTCCCATGTCGGGATTATTCGATGCTACCACTCCGCTGGCAGGTGATGTCTCGGGAGTAACTGCTCCTTTTACTACCTTTATGTTATCAATGAGTAGTATGGCAGGAACGCCTGCCCCACCACCCATAATGTCAAACATAGATAATGTGGTAGCATTTGCGTTTCTGAATTTATAATCCTTTATAATGATGCCGCCATTAAAGTAAAGGCTGTAAGTGCCGGCCTTGGGATCAATAATGGATGTCACCCGAATCCATGTATCCATATCTGCTTTTGCAGTTCCCGTTTTCTGCTCGCTTGGACCGTCAAACCCTCTGGTGGATCCCACATTAAGATAAACAGCCTGCGCCGGTGGAAATCCAGCACCCTCATCATATACATAAAAAGCATTTCCGCCTTTTGAGGTAGCTGGAATCAGATAATCAAAGGCAATGCTAAAGGTGTCCTTCTGCTCAGGAAATTTTACAGAATACCCAAAAGTTGCTCCATCGTCATTATCTGTAATTTCAAGGTATCGGTCTTCCTTTTTTTCTGCCTTTTCCTTGATTGCCGCAACGCCGTTCCCTTTCGAGATGTTTTCGGTAAATTCGCCTACCTTTATTTGATCGAATTTCTCTTCAAAAACAATTTGTGTATTTCCTGCGGATGTAGCGATTGGCTTCGGGCTTGGGGTTGACTGTACCACCGGACTGTTAACGGACGGAGCACTGCCGCTAACAGGAGCTGTCCCAGGCGATGCGGCTCCCTTTATAACCTTGATGTTATCAATTTGCAACAAGGAAGGTGCATCTCCACCACCACCCATGATATCAAAACTGGTTAAATTAGCAGCATTTGAATTTCTAAACTTGTAGTCCTTTAAAATCGCAACGCCATCAAAGTAAAGGCTGTATGTACCAGCTTTGGTCTCAATAACCGAAGTCACCCGAATCCATTTATCTTTTTCGACTTTTGCCGTTCCCGTTTTCTGCTCGCTGGGGCCGTCAAAGCCTCGAGTTGATCCCACGTTAAGATACACAGCCTGCGCAGGTGGAAATCCCGCATCGTTATCATATACATAGAAGGCATTTCCGCCCTTTGATGTACTGGGCATCAAATAATCGAATGCAATGGTGATGGTGTCCTTCTGCTCCGGGAACTTCATGGTATACCCAAAGGTTGCTCCGTCGTCATTATCGGTAATATCTAAGTATCTGTCTGATTTTTTGTCAGTCTTTTCTTTAATTACCGCTTCGCCATTTCCTGTTGAAATGTGTTCGGTATAACCACCCACTTTCACATTGTCAAAATTTTCTTCAAAAATAATTTCTTCTGCTGCAAAAGTGCCAAAACCACATATGCTCAAAATTATAGCAAAAGACAGCAGAATTGATAACTTCCTCATTAATGTCATAAAATTCACATCACCTTTCACATCTACTTGAGCTTAGCATTATATAATTCTTCCATTTTCTTATACCCTAATTGATCGAGCTGAGCCAAATAACTATCCCATTCACTCATCGGTTTATCTCCCGTGATGAACTTCATTGAAGCCTCACTCATATATGTATCCAGTGTTGTTTGCATGGAGGACAGCTCATCCTTTTCCTCTTTCGAGAAATCAATAACAGGATCCTGAGTCCCCGTAGTATATCCGTTTTTAATGCCATAATCAATGTCCCTCATAATAGCAGTGGTATGGGGCTTAGTATCACCAACATTGAGTGGCATATCCATCAAATTAAATCGGTAAAATGAAGGGATAACACCCATAATCGAATAATTCCCAAGAGAACCAAGCGCGGTGGCATCGGGCAGCTTTTCATAATCCTCTTTTGACATCTTACCTTCTTTAACAAGCAAATTCGTGGAATAGCCCTTTCGACCAGTAATACGCGCCCCGCCAAAATATGTATCATCCTTTACCCAATGTGTTCCCTCTTCGCCAAACAGCGTAGTATATACACCTTCATCCGTATATAGCCAATCCATTGCTCTCATGCAAGCATCAATATTCTTGGCACTTTTGCTGATGGTTACAGGCCATTTAAAAACAATATTATGATGGTAGAACATAGGCTGTTTTGCAATGACGCCATCAATTTCGACCGGGAAAATAACTTTTTCTTCTCTGTCCGGATACTTATCAGGATTGCTGCCGCCAAGCTGATAACCCATGGTTGCCTGTTCCATACAAATCAGGAATTTGCCGTCAGCATAACCTGCAAAGAGCTCCTGCTGCTGCATGGTGGCAAAACTGGGGTGCAGTATTTCATTTTTGTACATCCAATTTAGAAACTCAATAAACTTCTTATACTGCGGATATGCAGGTGCATATACAAATTGATTTGTGCCTCCCGGCAATCTGTTGTCATACATCATCGTGATAGAAGTTCCGAAAAATTTAGCAGGCATCCCAACCGCAAAGTTCCATCCCAAACGATTAGAAGCAATGTATTTCTGCCCACTTACCTGCTTGAGAATTAACATCGCTTTTTTTAGATCATCCAGCGTCTTAATCTGATCCACGTCCATGCCGCCCTTTTTCAGAATATCGTTCCTCATGGTCCATGCGACATCGAAACCGTCTACATCATATACAAGTGGAAATCCATATAATTTTTTATCCAGCGGATGATCCATAGCCGTTTTAATCTCCGGATATTTTTTCAGCCATTTAGATAGACCGGGTAATTTCCCTTTACTTAAATAGTCATCCAATGGCACAAAAAATTGCGAGCCATACTGTTTATAAAAGGTCGTGTTGGCATCCTGATAATAGTTAATCATGTCCGGCAATTGACCAGATGCAAATAATGCTGCGATCTTTACGCTAAAAGAGTCACGAGGAGGGCTGTTTAGTTCAATGTTCACATTTGCTTTTTCTCCCCATTTTTTTATGATCCATGAATCGCTTGAAAACGTATAGCCTGGATCAGATGGCAGTAAATACGTCAGTGTTGGCTTCTCCGCCTTATTCCCACCCCCTGCATTGTTACCACAGGATACAAGTGCAAGCAACATGGTGGCCGTTAGAATACATGTAATGACTTTTAATATTTTCCCTCTTTTGGGCATTTTATTGCCTCCTTTCATATTTCCCATTCATTTTGCGTTTCCTTTATCTCGCATAAACCCCAACAAAAATTGCGCTTCGGCATCGATTGCTTTATCCGATGTGATTTCAATCAAATTGCGCCAGACTTTGATATCTCTGCCCACCTCGCCACCCATGACCAAAAA
>CAZQDP010000082.1:0-4511 GCA_964592375.1 uncultured Eubacteriales bacterium
TCAAATCTATGAAGCTATGCGCTACAGCCTGTTGGGCGGCGGCAAGAGACTGAGAGGCTTTTTGGCATTGGTGTGCTGTGGTATTGCTTGCGGTGATGAAAAAAAGGCATTGCCTTTTGCGGCGGCCCTTGAAATGGTGCATGCATATTCACTTATTCATGACGATTTACCTGCCATGGATAATGATGAACTGCGTAGAGGCCAGCCAACCTGCCATAAGGTTTATGGCGAGGCCATGGCAATTTTGGCAGGGGATGCCTTGCAAAATACTGCTTTTGAAGTGATTATTGAAGATAAAAATGTACCATTGCCAATCAAGATAGAGGGTCTTCGAATTCTGGCAAAGGCATCGGGTTGTAGTGGGATGATTGGCGGACAGGTGGTGGATATACTCAGCGAAGGAAAACAGATAGATGAGCAGATGCTTCAATATATGCATCGGCATAAAACAGGAGCGCTTATTGAAGCGGCAGGGCTTTGCGGCGCTGTTTGTGGCGGTGCGGATGAAAACCTCATGGAGCTACTGTCTCGCTATTTGCAGAAAATCGGGTTGGCGTTTCAAGTACAGGATGATATATTAGATGTTGAAGGTGATCCAATGCAGCTGGGAAAGCCCATGCATAGCGATGAGGAGCTAGATAAATCTACATTTGTATCCATTTTAGGGATGGATATGGCAAAGGAAAAAGTGGCACAGCTCACCCGGGAGGCAGTGGCACTTGCAGAGCTTATTGATGAAAAAGGTCTTATCCTAAAACAACTTGCATATTATCTGCAGGATCGAACTTTTTAGGGGATTAATACATGAACAAATGGCGTATTGGAGGGCTTTTTGATGGGTTTTTTTGAAGCGTTTTTTGGCAATAAGGTAATCCTTGCCGCACTGATTGCATGGTTTGTTGCACAGGTGCTGAAGGTTGCGTTTGAGCTCATTTTAAATAAAAAATTTAATTTTAGACGCATTGTGGGTTCCGGAGGCATGCCAAGCTCCCATTCTTCTTTTATTATGTCAGCACTTACCATGATTGCCAGAATGGATGGTGTGGCTTCAAGTACCTTTGCCTTGTCTTTTGTGGTCGCAGCAGTCATTATGTATGATGCGACAGGCGTTCGACGTGCCGCAGGGCAGCAAGCAGAGGTTTTAAACTGGATGATGGACAATTGGCACAAGCAGGATCAAGTCGCCTTTGACAAAAAATTGAAACAGCTACTGGGCCATACACCGATTGAAGTTTTTGCGGGAGCGATTTTGGGTGTGCTCATTGCTTTGTCGGTTAAAATATAAAAAATATACATAGGGCAATACAAAGATAGATAGAATAGGATATGATAATGATTTGCAGTTGTGGGAAAGAAGGTGATTTGGCTTGAAAACAGAAATTATTGCCGTGGGTAGCGAAATACTCCTGGGGCAGATTTTAAATACAAACGCAAGATTTTTATCGCAAGAGCTCTCTCACATTGGAATTGATATGTATTATCAAACCGTGGTTGGCGATAATACAAAGCGATTATTGGGTGCACTTCATATTGCATTTGAAAGAGTAGATTGCGTGATATTAACCGGAGGATTGGGGCCGACGAAGGATGATTTGACCAAAGAAACCCTTGCCGAGTATTTTGGCAGACGGCTTGTGATGCATCAGGAAAGTCTTGATAGGATTGAAGGCTTTTTTAAAGCGCTGGGCAGGCCAATGACACCGAACAATGAAAAGCAGGCGCTCATGCCGGAAGGTGCTCTTGTGCTGAAAAATGACCACGGCACGGCTCCCGGCTACATTATAGAGCAAGATGGGAAAACGGCCATTATTCTGCCCGGTCCACCAGGGGAAATGCAACCCATGTTTCTTAGCAGTGTCATTCCCTTTTTTTCGAACATGGAAAAAAGCATTATTCTATCTCGCTCGGTGCGTATTTTTGGGATGGGGGAGTCCCTTGTCGAACATGCCGTGAGTGATTTGCTTGAAAGCACCAATCCCACGGTTGCCCCTTATGCCAAGGAGGGTGAGGTCGAACTGAGAGTGACCGCAAAGAGTGCAGATCGCAAAGAGGCGCAAAGTGTTATTTACCCTGTTGTAGAGGAAATCAAAGGCAGGGTTGGACAATTTATATACGGATATGATGATACGACTTTGCAAAAGGTACTGGTGGATTTGCTGACTACTAAAAAGTGGAAGCTTGCCGTTGCAGAGTCTTGTACAGGTGGGCTTGTAGGTAGTATGTTAACGGAGGTATCCGGGGTATCAGAGGTTTTTTTGGGCGGCATCATTGCCTATGCGAACAGTGCAAAAGAAGGACTGCTGGGTGTTCAAACAGAAACGTTAAGCCGCTATGGAGCGGTGAGTGCGCAGACTGCTTGTGAGATGGCACAAGGGGCAAGAAATGCACTTGGAGCGGATCTTGCGATTGCCGTTACCGGGATTGCAGGACCTACAGGCGCAAGCGAGGAAAAGCCGATTGGGTTGGTTTTTATCGGTATTGCGGATCAAAATGGCAGTTTTTCTAAGGAACTGAGGCTTGTGGGTAGCAGAGAGAGGATTCGAAAGCTTTCTGCCATGCATGCCATCAATGCGATGAGAGAACATATTCTCAAAAGTTGAAGCGGCCGCGCAATGGTATATCGGCCTGCAAAATAATTGTGCCATAAGGCAGTGAAAGGAATGAAACAAATGAACGGAAAAAAAGAAGCAATAGACAATGTATTTTTACAGCTTGAAAAACAATTTGGAAAAGGCGCCATTATGAGAATGGGGGAAAAACCTATTGTCAACATAGAAACAACGCCAACCGGTTCCTTAACACTGGACATAGCCCTCGGAATAGGTGGTGTACCACGAGGACGAATTGTTGAGATATTTGGGCAGGAGGCCTCAGGGAAAACAACAATTGCATTACATATTATTGCCGAAACGCAGAAAAAAGGCGGAGAGGTTGCTTTCATTGATGCAGAGCATGCACTTGATCCTATTTATGCACGGAAGATCGGTGTGGATGTGGACAGCCTTATTTTATCTCAGCCCGACACCGGAGAGCAGGCACTTGAAATTGCAGAAGCACTGGTGCGTAGCGGCGCGATTGAAACCATTGTCATCGACTCGGTGGCGGCGCTTGTACCAAAGGCGGAAATTGAAGGGGAAATGGGCGATTCCTTTATTGGGTTGCAGGCAAGGCTGATGTCTCAGGCACTTCGTAAATTGGCTGGTGTGGTCAGTAAGTCTAATACCACCGCCATCTTTATCAACCAGCTCCGAGAAAAAGTAGGCGTTTCCTTTGGCAATCCGGAGGTCACACCCGGCGGGCGTGCGCTCAAGTTCTATTCCTCCATACGCATGGAGGTCAGAAGAGGTGAGATTTTACGTTCGGGTACGGATCTTGTTGGTAATCGTACCAAGGTGAAGGTTGTGAAAAATAAACTGGCACCGCCTTTTAAGGATGCGGAATTTGATATTATCTATGGTGAAGGCATTTCCAAACCAGGTGATATTTTGGATTTGGGTGTCAATATGGGCTATATTGAAAAAAGCGGCTCATGGTTTTCATGCAATGAGGTGCGAATTGGGCAGGGAAGAGACAATGCGAAGCAGTTTTTAAAAGAAAACGATGAGATGAGAGATGAGCTTGAAAGCAAAATACGGATTAATGCAGGACTTATCCCTCAAAAAGGAAAATAGAGATGGTTATTACAGCGCTGAGATATGTAAAGCAGGATTTATTCGAGGTTTATGTTGACCATGAAAATATTGGCATTTTGCAGGATAAGGATTTGGCAGAGGAAAGAATAATGCCGGGATGCAGTATAGATGAGGATCAATATGCGCAGTTGCTTTTGCGTATCAGCATATCCGCTGCCAAAAGAGCGGCCGGCGCCGCCGCGGCAAGGCGGATGTATACCCAGCTTGAAATGGAACAGATGCTAAAGCGCAAAGGACATAGCGAAGAAGCTGCCGCTTATGCGGCGGCATGGCTTTTAAGCATTGGAATGATTGATGATGCGCAGTATGCCGAAAAATATGCAAAGGATGCGGCAGGCCTAAAAAAACATGGGAAAATGCGCATTATCGCTGAGCTTAAAGCAAAAGGAATTGAGGAGCAGGTGGCACAGTGTGTGGCTATGGCACAGGAAGAAAAGCTACAAAGCTCCTTGATGGCGCTTGTGCGAAAGGCCGCCCCGAAATGTAAGAATGACGCAGCCCAGATGATCAAACTGCGCCGAAGACTGTATCAGCGCGGCTATCCTGCAGAGGAAATTACAGCTGCGATTAAAGAAGTATTATGCGAAGAATGTGGGGAGATGGATTGAATTGCAAAATTGGGTTTGTATCCTTAGGATGCCCTAAAAATTTAACGGATACGGAGACCATGGTGGGACTGCTTGGGAAAAAGCATGTGATTGTCACAGATGCAAGGGATGCTGATATTATTATTGTCAACACCTGTGGATTTATTGAAAGTGCAAAGCAAGAGTCGATAGATACCATCTTGGAAATGGCCAAATACAAAGAGGAGGGCTG
>CAZQDP010000082.1:4611-9312 GCA_964592375.1 uncultured Eubacteriales bacterium
AGCAAGAGTCGATAGATACCATCTTGGAAATGGCCAAATACAAAGAGGAGGGCTGTCTTCAGAAGCTGATCGTTACAGGTTGCCTTGCCCAGCGCTACAGTGAGGATATATTTTCCCAAATGCCGGAAGTGGATGCGCTCGTGGGCACCGGATCTGTGCAAGAAATTGAAGCTGCGGTAGAACAAGTACGATTAGGTAAAAAGGTAAAAATTACCGGTGATATTCATGCGCCCATGGCTGAAAATCTTCCGCGGACCATCAGTACGCCATCGCATCATGCATATCTTAAAATATCGGATGGATGTGATAACAGCTGCACCTATTGCATTATCCCAAAGCTTCGCGGAAGGTACCGTAGCCGCACCATGGAGGCCATTGTGCAGGAAGCGGAAAAGCTTGCCGCGGGCGGCGTTATTGAACTGAATATTATCGCGCAGGATACCACCAGATATGGGGTGGATATCTATCACCAGCCTATGCTACCCGAACTTCTTTTGCAGATATCAAAAATTTCTCAAATCAAATGGATTCGGTTGCATTACTGCTACCCAGAACTGATTAGTGATGCGCTGATAGATGAAATTGCAGGAAATGAAAAGATATGCAAATATTTAGATATTCCCTTGCAACACGCATCGGATTGTGTTCTCAAAGCCATGGGGCGAATTGGCACGGAGACGGGGTATCGTCAGCTGATTGAGAAAATAAGACGCAAAATCCCTACCATTGCTATACGAAGCACGTTCATTACAGGTTTTCCTGGGGAAACGCAGAAGGATTTTGAAATACTTGCACAGTTTTTAAGTGATATGAAAATTGACAAGGTGGGGATATTTGCTTATTCCGAAGAAGAGGATACACCGGCAGCGTTGATGCCTGGTCAAGTGGATGCGGCAGAAAAAGAAGTGCGCAGAGATACATTAATGAAGCTTCAGCAGAAAAATTCTTTTCGGATAAACAAAAACAGGGTTGGTAGCATTGTCACTTGTGTTTGTGAGAAAAAGCAAGGCAAGCTATATTGTGGAAGAACCCAATGGGATTCGCCGGACATTGACGGCATGGTCATGTTCACCTCCGATCAGGAAGTGAAGATGGGAGAGTTTGTAGAGGTAAAAATTACAAGCGCCAGTGAATATGACTTGATAGGTGTAAGGATGTGAAAGAGAAATGAATTTAGCCAATAAGATAACAATATCAAGAATACTGCTCATTCCCATTTTTGTACTGCTTATTTTGTTTCGTCAGCCTACGACCCAGTTTTTTGCGCTTGCTGTTTTTCTGCTTGCCGCACTTACCGATAGCATTGACGGATATGTGGCAAGAAAATATGAAATGGTATCTGATTTTGGAAAGTTTATGGATCCCTTGGCGGATAAACTGCTCGTTACAGCGGCACTGACCGCCATTGTGGATTTGCATAGAACCTCCGCTTGGGTGATGTTCATTATTGTGGCTCGTGAATTTGCCGTTACCGGTTTGCGACTGATTGCGGTAAGTAGAGGCGTTGTGATCTCGGCCGGTCTTTGGGGGAAAATAAAAACGGTGGTGCAGATGATTGCAGTATCTGTGGCACTTTTACCTTATAACTTTAACAATATTTGCATATACCGATTTGGACTTATTGATATTCTCATGGCAATTGCTGTAGCAATTACAGTCATTTCTGGTTTGGAATATATTATTGCAAACCGAAAATTACTGAAGTAATCTTGAGAAACGAATAAACAAAGGAGAGGTCTTCTATGGACTATGTACAAAGTGTAAGCCAAAGTGCCAAATATATTGAAAGTAAAATTGGTTTCAAGGCAGATACGGCCATTGTACTCGGCTCAGGGCTTGGTGCACTGGCGCAGAGCCTTGAAAATAAAAAAGAAATACCCTATGAAGAAATTCCGTCCTTTCCTATTTCTACAACGCCCGGTCATGCCGGTAAAATGATTGCAGGAGAAAAGTGTGGTAAAAAAGTCATTTGTTTATCCGGCAGGTTTCATTACTATGAGGGTTATTCTATGCAGGAGGCTGCATATTATGTACGGGTGCTTAAGCTTTTGGGTATTAAGAAGCTTATTCTGACCTGCGCGGTTGGCGGCATTCATCCATCTCTTCGTGCAGGTGATTTGGTAACCATTAGCGATCATATCAAATTCTTTGATGCCTCGCCTCTTCGAGGGAAGAATGAAGATTTTTTTGGCCCTCGATTTAATGACATGAGCACGGTGTATACGCCTATGATGAGAGAAATTGCTTTGGATGTAGCAAAGGAAATTGGTCTGCCTCTGCACAGCGGCGTATATGCCTTTATGCCTGGCCCTAGCTTCGAAACACCGGCTGAAATTAAAATGCTGGGTATTTTGGGGGCGGATATTGTTGGCATGTCTACCGTGCCGGAAGCCATCGTGGCTGCCCATTGCGGACTTGAGGTTCTTGGCATTGCTTGTGTAACCAATATGGCCGCAGGCATTAGCAGTTCGCCACTGAGTCACGAGGAGGTTTTTGAAACCGCACAAAAGGCACAGGATGGATTTGTATTATTGATTGAGAAAATTTTAATGCGACTGGAGTGATGGGTTTGTTTAATAATCTTCGGTATGATATAAAAGCAATAATGGAGAGGGACCCTGCGGCAAGAAACCCGTTGGAGGTGTTTTTGCTCTATCCCGGCCTTCATGCGGTTTTTTGGCATCGGTTTGCCCATTTTTTATATCGGCATAAGTGGTTTTTTTTGGCGAGGCTCATATCGCAGGGTGTCCGCTTTTTTTCAGGAATAGAAATCCATCCCGGTGCCAAAATAGGGAAGGGATTATTTATTGACCACGGCATGGGTGTTATCATTGGAGAAACGGCTGAAATTGGAGACGACTGCACCATTTATCAAAATGTAACCCTTGGGGGAACGGGAAAGGATATCGGTAAGCGCCACCCCACCATTGGTAATAATGTGATGATTGGAGCAGGTGCAAAGGTGCTCGGTCCCTTTAAGGTGGGGGATAATTCAAAAATCGCCGCCAATGCCGTGGTTCTCGATGCAGTGCCTGAGGATTGCACGTGCGTAGGCGTTCCGGCAAGGGTGATCAAAAGAGCCGGCGTGCGAGTGTGCAACGATTTAGACCAAATTCATATTCCCGATCCGGTGGCGATGGAACTGTGCAAAATGAATATTACATTGGAAAAGCTACAAAAGGAAATAGAACAGCTGCAAAAGGAAAAAGGAGATAGATAACATGCGCCTATACAATACACTCGCAAGAAAAAAAGAAGAATTTGTGTCCATCACGCCAGGAAAGGTGCTGATGTACTCCTGTGGACCTACGGTGTACAACTATTTTCATATTGGCAACGCACGCCCATTTATTATTTTTGATACGCTCAGAAGATATCTTGAATATTTGGGATATGAAGTGAAATTCGTACAGAACTTTACAGACATTGATGATAAGATGATTGCAAATGCAAACAAAGAGGGCATTACGGTAAAGGAACTTGCAAACAGATTTATTAGTGAATATTTTATCGATGCCAAAGGACTTGGCATTCATGAGGCCTCGGTTCATCCGCTTGCAACGGATAATATGGATGTGATTATTGAAATGGTCAAGACCCTAGAAGAAAAGGGGTATGCTTACCATGTAGATGGAGATGTTTATTTCTCCACTGCAAAATTTGAGCAGTATGGAAAGCTTTCTCATCAAATAATAGAAGATTTGGCAGCCGGAGCACGTATTGAGGTGGATGAACGGAAAAGGGACGCCATGGATTTTGTTCTTTGGAAAAAGCAAAAAGAGGGTGAGCCTGCATGGGAAAGTCCTTGGGGAATGGGCCGGCCGGGTTGGCATATTGAATGTTCCGCCATGGCAAATCGGTATTTAGGTCCTACCATCGATATCCATAGCGGGGGGCAAGATTTAATATTCCCTCATCATGAAAACGAAATTGCGCAAAGTGAATGCGCCAATAATAAGCCATTTGCACGATATTGGCTGCACAACGGATACATTAATATCGATAATCAAAAGATGTCCAAATCCAAGGGGAATTTCTTTACGGTAAGAGATGTGGCAGCGCAGTATGATTATGAAGTGATTCGGTTCTTCATGCTCAGCGCCCATTACAGGAGTCCCATTAATTTTTCGCAGGAGCTCATGGGTCAGGCACAAAGTGCTTTGGAAAGACTTCAAAACTGTGTGGACAACCTTCGTTTTATGCAAAAAACTGCGCAGGGATTATGCACAGACACCGAGGAGGATGCACTCTACGAAAAGCTCATGGGAATAGAGGGCGAGTTTAAAAAAGCAATGGATGACGATATCAACACAGCAGATGCCATTGCCGCCTTGTTTGATATGGTAAGAGAAATCAACTCGGGCGTTCATGATAATAACTCTGCCGCGCAGTTAGAGCGCATATTGGCACTGATCGTAAAGCTCTCAGGGGTGCTTGGATTATTGCAAAAAAATCAAGATGAGGTTCCGGCTGAAATTATGTCCCTTGCTGAGGAAAGAGCAGTAGCAAGACGGGATAAAAACTTTGCGCGCTCAGATGAACTGCGCGATAAAATTGCATCCTTGGGATACCTTGTGGAGGACACTGGCAAAGGTCCGAAAATCACCAAAATGAAGGGTCAGTAAAAAATCAAACTTAAGATGCTTGTGTAGGATTACAATAGATGTGTTACAGTAAGTAAAAAAAAGAGTAGCGAATAGG
>CAZQDP010000083.1:0-8733 GCA_964592375.1 uncultured Eubacteriales bacterium
TGTCATTAATGAATATGCCGGTGAGCTGATGAAAAAATGCATTGATGAGGCGCGCATAGCAAAGGATTCGGTGGGTGGCATTATTGAAGCGGTGGCAACAGGCGTGCCGGCAGGACTTGGAGGACATATTTTTGACTCGGTGGAAAGCAGGCTATCTGCCATGCTATTTTCCGTACCGGCGGTGAAGGGTGTTGAATTTGGTATTGGCTTTGAAGCGGG
This sequence comes from uncultured Eubacteriales bacterium, assembly GCA_964592375.1. GTDB lineage: Bacteria > Bacillota > Clostridia > RUG12999 > RUG12999 > CAZQDP01. The sequence goes on from CAZQDP010000083.1 coordinate 220, forward strand.
CAAAAAGCGCGGGAGCGTATGTAATGATCCTTTTCGAGTCGAAAATGGCCATATTACAACAAAGACAAATAACCACGGAGGAATACTGGGTGGCATATCCAGTGGGATGCCCATTGTGTTTCGAGTGGCAATGAAGCCCACTCCCACCATATCACTTCCGCAGGAGAGTGTGGATGTCAAAAAGAAGGCCAATGTCACTTTAGAAGCAGGGGGAAGGCATGATCCGTGCATTGTTCACCGGGCACTTCCCGTCATTGAAGCGGCAAGTTGCGTGGTGCTATTGGATATGCTGATGGATGAGGGCATGTGCAAAGGGGATGAGGCACCCTCGCTAAAAAAGTAAAAGGGATGGATTTTGGTATGAATTTGGATCAGCTGAGAAAACGTGTGGACGAAATAGATGAATTGCTGTTGCCATTGCTTGATGAGCGAATGGATATCTCACGGAGCGTTGCAGAATATAAAATTGCAAATGATATACCGGTTTTTGATCCCGTGCGTGAAAATGAGGTGCTCCAAAAGGTGCGCACCAAGGGAAGCGCTCACAATGCGAATAGCATGGAAGAGATTTTTAGCAGTATTATGGATGTGAGTAAAAAGCGGCAGATGAAAATCATTTCAGAGCATGCACAAAAGCCTCTTTTGCAAAATTATAAAAACAGTCTATCCTTGGATGCACGTATTGTTTGCTACGGTGCGCAAGGCACCTTCTCGGATGAGGTCGCACAGCTGTGCTTCCCCCGTTGCGAGAAAATGTATGTGCTAAGCTTTGAAGAGGTATTTGAAAAAATCATTGATGGCTCAGCCGTATATGGGATTTTACCCGTTGAAAACTCTTCCACCGGCAGTTTACAGGAAATTTATAAGCTGCTTCAAAACCACCAATGCTATATTGTGGGAGAAAAGAAATTAAAAATCAATCACCATCTTTTGGGGATCAAAGGCGCAAAGCTTTGCGAGATTAAAAAAATATATTCCCATCATCAAGCCATTATGCAGTGTGAGGGCTTTATTAAGCAACTGGGCAGCGTAGAAACGGTGCCATATTACAATACTTCCATTGCGGCTAAAATGGTATCAGAGCGGCAGGAGGCTTCGTATGCCGCCATTGCAGGGAAGCAGGCGGCTGTGCTTTACGATCTTGAGGTCATTGCGGAAAACATCAATGACAATCAGGAGAATTATACAAGGTTCATTGTGATTTCCAAGGAGCCGGTGATAACAAAGGACGCCAATAAAATCAGCATTATGTTTTCACTCAAAAACCAAAGTGGCAGTTTGTATAAAGCACTGGCTTGCTTCGCATATAACAGCTTAAATTTGATAAAAATTGAGTCGCGGCCCTATCCAGGGAAAAATTGGCAGTATTTATTCTTTGCAGATTTGGAAGGGAATATTGCGGAAAATGCTGTGGCAGGCACCATTGAGGCAATGAGAATGCTCACAGATGAAATGGTGTTTCTAGGTTGTTATCGAGAGCTTTGAGCAGAGTAGAGGAAGTGGGTTTTTATGGCGCCAATCAAAACAAAGGGCATCGTCATTCGTTGCGCAAATGCAGGAGACCATGGCAAAATTTTGACGGTTTTAACCGAAAACATGGGTAAAATCTCCATTGCTGTAAAGGGCGCACATAGCATGAAACGTGGCATTGGTGTATCCATGCGTGCATTTTGCTATTCGGAATTTGTACTCACTTCCCATCAAAAGATGTATTCCTTGTCCCAATGCACTGCCATTGAGACTTTTTATGGCCTTAGCAGTGAGCTTGGCAGGCTTCAGGCGGCAGCATCAATCCTTAAATTTGCAGACAGCACAACCTATGAGAATGAGGATGCAAGCTTACAGCTTCGCATCGTACTTAACTGCTTGCATATTCTATCTCAAACCGGCAGAGCCATTGAGGAAGTCTTCCTTGTTTTTCATTTACGTTGTTTAAGTGTGCTTGGTGTATTGCCGGATTTTTCTGCTTGCAACCATTGTGGTAGCATGGAAAATTTGGTATATTATGCGAAGGAAGAAGGCGGTGCGGTTTGTGATTGCTGTGCGAAAGCAGAGGACTCGTGTCTGCCAATGGAGCCTTCGGTGCGCAGTGCGCTTGTATATATTGCAAATGTCCCACTTGAAAAAGTCTTTTCATTTGAAGCAGATTTGTCTGTTATTCAAAAGGCCAATCGGGTGGTAGATGAAATGGTTCGCTATTCGCTAGGCTTGCAGCCATGCGGATAAGAAAATTGTATACAATTACACAAAAATGCATAAATATTTTGTATGAATTTCTGCAAAAATAGTATAGAAATTTTTGTCTGTTAGTGATATAATAACATGGATATGGATTTATTGTAAAAAATCGATAATAATATCATTATTATATAAATTTTCATAGGGAGGAAAAACCATGAGCAAAAAGTATGTGTATCTGTTTAAAGAAGGGGACGCATCCATGAAGAACCTTCTGGGCGGGAAGGGTGCTAACTTAGCCGAAATGACCAATTTGGGTTTCCCGGTGCCACAGGGGTTTACTGTGTCTACGGAGGCTTGTACAAAATACTATGAGGATGGCGAGGTTATCTCGCAGGAAATCATTGATGAAATTTTCGACAAGCTATCGCAAACCGAAGCCATTGTCGGCAAAAAATTCGGTGATGTAAATAATCCGTTTCTTGTATCCGTTCGTTCTGGTGCTAGAGCTTCCATGCCTGGCATGATGGACACCATTTTGAATTTGGGTCTGAATGATATTATCGTAGAAGGCTTGGTGGGACTGACCAATGACCGTTTCGCTTACGATAGCTATCGCAGATTTATCCAGATGTTTTCAGACGTGGTAATGGATGTGCCAAAGCCAAAGTTTGAAAAGCTGATCGATGAAATAAAGGAAGAGAAAAAAGTTCAGAATGATATTGAACTCTCAGCGGCTGACTTAAAAGAGCTGATTGTAAGATACAAGAAGCTTTTCAAAACTGAAAAAGGTTTTGATTTCCCTCAGGACCCCAAAGTGCAATTGATTGAATCCATTAAGGCTGTTTTCCGCAGTTGGAATAATCCTCGTGCAAATGTATATCGCAGAATGAATGATATTCCTTCAAGCTGGGGTACTGCTGTTAATGTACAGGCAATGGTATTTGGTAACATGGGTGAAAGTTCCGGTACAGGCGTTGCATTTACCAGAAATCCTTCCACCGGTGAGAACAAGCTCTATGGTGAGTATCTGATGCAGGCACAGGGTGAAGATGTTGTGGCCGGTATCAGAACGCCGCTTCCCATTTCCTCTCTTGACAATGAAATGCCGGAAGTATACAAGCAGTTTGTGGACATTGCTACAAAGCTTGAAAAGCATTACAAAGATATGCAGGACATGGAGTTTACCATTGAAAATGGCAAACTGTATATGCTGCAGACCCGTAACGGTAAAAGAACAGCAGCAGCTGCTCTGAAAATAGCTGTTGACCTGGTAGCAGAAGGAATGGTTTCCAAGCAAGATGCCATCTTAAAGGTTGACCCAAAGCAGCTCGATAGCTTACTGCATCCTCAGTTTGACAGTGCGGCACTTAAAAAAGCCAAGGTCATTGCAAAGGGTCTGCCTGCTTCTCCCGGCGCCGCTTGCGGAAAAGTTTATTTTACAGCAGAAGATGCCGTAAAGGCTGCAGCTGCAGGGGATAAGGTTGTTCTTGTTCGTCTTGAAACCTCTCCTGAGGATATAGAAGGCATGGATGCCGCTCAAGGCATATTGACTGCTCGTGGGGGCATGACCTCTCACGCCGCTGTTGTTGCCCGTGGTATGGGTACCTGTTGCGTTGCAGGTTGCGGCGAACTGAAAATTAATGAAGAAGAAAAATACTTTGTTGCCGGCTCACTTACCATCAAAGAAGGCGATTTCATTTCCTTAGACGGAAGCACCGGTAATGTATATGGTGAAGCGGTAGACACTGTAAAAGCTGCAATGACAGGCGATTTTGGTCAATTTATGGCGTGGGCAGATGAGATTAGAACACTCAAGGTTCGTGCCAATGCCGATACACCCAAGGATGCAAAGCAAGCCATGGAATTTGGCGCAGAGGGTATAGGCCTTTGCCGTACAGAGCATATGTTTTTTGAAGAAGACAGAATTCCAGCAGTGCGTGAAATGATTGTAGCAAAAACTGTGGAACAGCGTCAAAAAGCGTTAGACAAGCTTCTGCCGATGCAGAAGAGCGATTTTGAAGGTTTGTTCCGTGCCATGAAGGGATATCCTGTAACCATTCGTCTTTTGGATCCTCCCTTGCATGAATTCCTGCCTCATAATGATGAGGACATTAAGGCACTTGCCATCCAAATGGGTCTTTCTTTTGAAGATTTAAAGCAGGCTGTTTTGGATCTGCATGAATTTAACCCAATGTTAGGTCACCGTGGTTGCCGTTTGGCAGTGACGTATCCTGAGATTGCCGCAATGCAGACTAAAGCGATTATTGAAGCTGCTTTGGCTGTAAATAGTGATGGCATGAGCGTTATTCCTGAGATTATGATCCCACTTGTTGGCGATGTACAGGAGCTCAAATATGTGAAGGATGTCATCGTAAAGACTGCAGACGAAGAGATTGCAAAAAGTGGTGTAACCCTTGAATATAAGGTTGGTACCATGATTGAAATACCAAGAGCAGCTGTAACAGCTGATGAAATTGCAAAAGAAGCTGAATTCTTTAGCTTTGGTACAAATGACCTGACACAGATGACCTATGGCTTTAGCCGTGATGATGCCGGTAAGTTCTTGGAAGATTATTATGCGAAGAAAATCTTTGAAAGCGATCCTTTTGCAAGACTTGACCAAAATGGTGTTGGCAAGCTTGTGAAAATGGCTGCACAGCTTGGTCGTAGCACTCGCCCTGACATTAAGCTTGGAATATGCGGCGAGCATGGCGGAGATCCTTCTTCCGTAGAATTCTGCCATTTTGCTGGACTCAATTATGTATCCTGCTCACCTTTCCGCGTGCCAATCGCAAGACTTGCGGCTGCACAGGCAAGAGTTAGCGAGCTGAAAGGCACCAAGGACTTAGGCCAGAAATAATAGTGGTTTTGAGCAAAAGGCTACCGATTTTCGGTAGCCTTTTTTTTGAAGCGTTTTTATAAAAAGTGTTCATTTTTTTAATGCATGGTATCAATATGCAGACTCTCTTTGATTTATCGAAACGGTTTTGTCATGGTGGTTAAATCATAGACCTCTACACTTCCGGGATTTTCACTAAAGAAAATGGTATAAGGCACATTTGGTTCTAGTGAAAAGCCATTGTCCGATACATCCACATCGTACTCGCTTTCTAAGAATACACCAAACGCCGGGACATCACTGGTTAGCGTAAGCTGCAAGTCGCTTTGTTGGGTCTTGATAACAGGCTTTTGAAGTGGCATATGAAGGGGGAAATGGAAAATGAGGTTATTGGTATTGGTGCCTCCCTTATACGCAATGGTGGCAAAGATGCAACTATCCAGTAGATCTCCGTTATGCGTTTTGGGAATGGTAACAAAGTTTTCGTCTACCACCACAGTTTGCGCCACATAGCCAATGCCCAGATCCTCCAAGGAAAAGCTTTTAACAAGGTCGGAGGCATTTGCAGCGCACTCTACTTCAAAAAAAATATCTTTTCTTTTTGTGCCATTCAGGCTGTATGAGCGAACGCAAACGGAAAGTGACATGGATGAACATAAATAATTTGCAATATATAGATTTATCTGCTCTTTTTCGTATTTCAAGATGGGTAGGATGGGAGAATATGACTTTTGCACGGCGTAATATGCCGCTTTTTTTCGAGCGTAATAATCCACCACCGACCAGCTCAGCCCAGGCCATGAATCATTATACTGCCAGATGAGTGCACCGGCAGATAAAAATTTTCTGCTTCTCCAATGCTCAATGGCAATACGCAGTGAATTTGCCTGCACAAATTGTGATAAGTAAATAAAGCTTTGCAGATTACTTGGAAATCCGACCTCACTCATCACATAACCCCATAGCTTTTCCATGCCTGTAGGCTCCTTTGCGTGAGAGAGCATGGCAGGACTTGTCAGGTGCCTGTTTTCCTCATTTGTATAGGATAAAACGGTTTTGTAGCAGGGCATGGATAGAAACCCAAACTCGCTAACAAAACGGCTTGTATCAAAGTCCAAAATATATTGATAATGCTTTTTCTGATGCCACACCTCCCAAGAATGCCGATCTCCCTCCTGCATCCCATTTGGGTCTTTTTCATTACCAAAAGGGCTGGAAATCCAATATTCTCTGCCTGGGTCATGCTCCTTGCAAACGCGCGGGAAAATCTGCTTATAAAGTTGATTGCCGGAGTATTCGGGGATATCATCACAGTTTTTCCATATATGAAAACACCAGTTGTTTTCGTTATTGCCGCACCACAGGGCCAAGGATGGATGTGCTCTGAGTGATTTTACCGCTATTATTGCTTCCATCTCGCCCATTTTTTGAAAGTCTTCTAGATGATCCGGATACTGAGCGCAGGCATATAAAAACTCCTGCCATACCAAAATACCATAGCGATTGCAGGCATCATAGAAATCCTTCGTTTCGTAAATGCCGCCCCCCCAGGTTCTGAGCATATTCATATTGGAATCTCTTGCTAATTTCACAAACTGTTCATAATGGTCTTTTTGGAAGCGTGATAATAAATTATCGCCCGGTACCCAATTGGCACCCTTTGCAAATATTTTTATGCCGTTGACCTCAAAAACAAAGCTCTCGCCGATTTCATCCTTTTCTCTAAGCAGTTTCACAGTGCGTAGCCCTGCCATAAAATGCAATTCATCATAGACTACGCCGCCATTCTCTACAGTAAAAGATATATCATAAAGCGGATGCGCGCCGAGTCCATTTGGATACCAAAGGTGAGGATTACTTATTTTTCCTTGCCACGCTACAAAAGTTCTTTTATCGTCTTGAAGAGGTGCAAGCGTTTTGTTTTCAATCTCTTCGCCTTCATAGCTTATACGCATTCGCACGTCAAAATCTTCTGAAAAGCGCTCTATTTCTACGCCGCATTGAATAGTTGCGGAATGATCCGTCAATTCGGTGGTATCAAAAAAAGGATACTGTAGCCTTGCTTTTTGGTGAAAAGCAAGATAAACATCTCGAAACAATCCGACTTGCTCTATTCTCGGTCCACAGTCCCAGCCGTATGTATACTGCAGTTTTCGGATAAATACCCGGCTCTTTTCACCGGTGGCTACATAGGAGCCTTTGTCCGCCTTGTGCTGTGCTCTTGCATATTCGATGGAGGAAGTAAAATGTACTTTTACTGTATTTTCGCCTTTTTGCAAAAAGTTGCCTACATCAAAGGAATAGGGGATGAACATGTTTTTTGCGCTGCCAATTTTTATTTCATTCAAATAGACATCGGCAACCGTGTCAATTCCGTCAAAATGCAAGAATACCTTGTCGTAGTCCTTTACATTATCTACATGAAATGTTTTTTGATAAATCCACTGTTTTCCTTCTAAATGATGAAAAAAAGCCTCATTTGTGCCAATATACGGATCCGGCAAAAGTTTATTTTCCATCAGATCCAATTGTACACTACCGGGAACCCGGCCCACAAGCCATGATTCATCATCGGCACTTCGAAACTGCCAGTTGCCATTTAAACTCATTGTGTTTTTCATGAGTGAAATCATTCCTTTCTGCGTTTCTTGGGGAAACAGAAAAATCATACTTATCGATATTATATTTTATGAGTATCCAATTGTCTTTGGTTAAAACTTTTAAAAATTGTGAAAAACTACGATTTCTTCCTCATATCCAGCCGCACAATAGATGTGATGAGTGAAAATAAGACAAAGGCTTCCGTTATGATACCAGCAATAGACATGGTAGCTACATTATATATCATCCAGCAAGGTGAAGCCGCAAGGATGACTAATCTTGAATGCTTGGGCGTTTTTACATATAATCCAATGGTATAAAGCACGGTTGCAACGATTGGAAATATGCTGTAGATATTGTGAAACGTCAAAAGTCCCGATACAATATAAATAATCACAAATACAAACGGCCATACCCGATGATTTGCCCATGATGAGCGATAACGATAAAAAAACACCATGCTGCGAGCCACACTTAAAAGATTCATGGCTGCACCCGTTACTGCACCCAAAATAATGAAATGCAAGGTGAATATCAAGCTGCAAAGCAGTTGATAAAATAACATTTTTTTGTTATCATTTTGTTGAAATGAAATGAAAGCAAGTGTCATGCCGATAAACCCTACACCTTGTGCTATGAAAAAATTTAACTCCATAACATATCACATCTATTTCGTACAATCTCTATATAGCGTCTAACCTTTTCTGGATTGTGATGCACGGTATAGACAGAACGCTGTGTAATTTCAAGAGGGCAGCCCTTTGCAGCTTTGATGGTTTTATCAATATGCTGTATAAGTGCCGACTCGTTTAGCACTTTATCTACACCTAAAAAATGAGGGCTTGGTTTTCTGTGATAAATGATCTTTTTGCCATCAAGCTTTTCGCCCATTT
>CAZQDP010000084.1:0-2291 GCA_964592375.1 uncultured Eubacteriales bacterium
TTTCCTTTTGCAATATAGTCGTCCAGTGGTACGAAAAATTGCGGTCCATACTGCTTATAGAACTTTGTTCCGGCATCCTGATAATAATTGATCAAATCCGGCAATTGGCCTGAAGCAAACAGAGCAGCAATTTTGACATTAAATGAATCACGTGGTGGCGTATTGACTTCGATTTTTACGTTTGTCTTTTCACCCCAGTTTTTAAATATCCAAGTATCGCTGCTGAAGGTAAGACCGGGATCAGATGGGAGCATGTACGTTATTGTGGGTGCTTCGCCGCCGCTTGCAGACTTTTGAACATTATTACAAGACACAAGCGCAAGGGACATTGCAATTGCACAAAAAATAGCAATTGACTTTTGTAACCTTGAATAAACCATTTTCATATCTCCTCTCATACTATACCATTATATTATAATGGTATCAAGTTCTTGCAGTATAGTATACCATTATAAGAAGCAATTGTAAATACTAATATTAATTAGATTTTTCTACCTCAATGGCAAATTTCACATGGTGCTGTCCTCGAAGCAGGCAATATTCATCCAGCGGCGGAAATCCTACAGCATTGCTGCCCACACCGGTGATGAGACCCAGATATAAAATGGCGTTTTCCCTCTCGCTTGGCATATCCTTGTGGTGCCGGGCTCCTTCTAAATCGCAAGGCAGGTACTTGAGTGCACACATTTCCAGCTCCTGCTCGGAAGAGAAGATAATGTTGCCAAAAGAAGGCGCTTGAAGCCTTGCAAAGGTTACGCCACCTCGGTTTCCCGACTCCTGCGGGCGGGAGTAGGCTACATATAAATCACGGATATTCTTTTCATAAAGGCCGTATTTGGCACTCAGCTTTTTATCGGGATAGTTTTCAAGAGGTCCTAGGCCATACCACTGGATTTTATCATACCCTTCCCGTAAAACAAACTGCATGGCGAACCGAGGCAAGCGGATTTTATCTAAATGATAATCTCCAACCGCATCCATTTCAATGCGGCCCTTGCCATCTACTGTGTACTGCGTTGTAATGGTAATAAATGGACGATGGGAAGCCTTTGATAGATACTCCGTCACGGTGAAGACTACCTTGTCCTCGACCATTTCCCATTTGCAGGAGGTTGCCTCCCGCAAGGGACGGCAAAACCAATGTTCCTCCCACTGGATTTTCATGCGGTTATCATTGTCCATCGGGCTTCGCCAAACCGTCCAGCGTGGAGCGGCGGCAAACATCGGCTGCCCTGCAAAGGTGGCCTGCGTAAGCTGACCGGCGCGTAGATCAAAGGAGTGCTCAAAATCCTGCCCACACACAAAAAGCTGGTGCTCTTCTTCTCGCACATTGGGAGCCGCAGAGGAGGTAGTTTGCACTGCTTCTATGATACAAGGAAGGATAACCTGTGCAAAGCAAATGGGATGCCCTGCACCTGCCCAAAGGGCATCTTCTTTCAATACAAATTCTATATCTAATACTCGTTTGTAGTTCGCATATTCTGGCAGGGATAATCCAAGGGATATCGTTTCGCTTTGCCCTGCTAGTGCTGTGAGATTTTCAACCACGCCTTGCATCAGCTCTCTGTCCTTTTCCTTCACTGTAAAAACAAGGCGAAGGTGCGAGAGCGACAGACTGTCATACCGATTTTCAAGCGAGATGGTGCCGTCTTTTGCATCGGTTAGCGTTACCTTGACAGGCGCCATGGCCTGCTTAAATTCATACAAGGAGCTATAGGGTTCCCGATATGCGCTGACCATGCCGTTCATGCATACATTGCCGTCATGATGGGTCTCGCCGAAATCACCGCCATAGGCCAAAAAGCGTTTGCCACTTGCATCCGTGTGTGCAAGTCCATGATCACAAAACTCCCAAATGCACCCACCCATCAGGTGAGGGTATGCATAGACTGCTTCCATATATTCCTTCAAAGATCCACAGCCATTGGCCTGTGCATATGCAAATTCACACATAAAAAACGGGCGAGGTTCATTGTTTTTCTCTCCGATTTCTTTCAGCAGTGCGATGGATGGATACATATTGCTCACCACATCCACCCAAGGTGCTTTGTTCGGATTATCCTGCGTGATCCTTTCCGGGCCTTCCACATAAACGCTATGGCGTGTTGCGCCTTCATAATGAATAATGGCACCCGGCAGGACTGATTTGATGGCTTTTGTCATGCTATTGTGGTTTTCTCCGCTGCCCGATTCGTTGCCAAGGGACCACATGACAATGCAGGGATGATTTTTATCCCGATGGACCATCCTCAGCGCCCTGTCCACATAGGCCTTTTCCCACAGCGGATCGC
>CAZQDP010000084.1:2391-8508 GCA_964592375.1 uncultured Eubacteriales bacterium
ACTCCTTTTATCTTTACCGGGCGGCCATTGACCATAAATACATCGCCCACAATTTGCGTTTTTTGAAATCCAAAGTGCTGAATAATTGCTCTACCTTGATATGTAGCGATCAGGGTATAGCGTGAAGGGTCATCCTCCCACCATAGAGAAATGTTTTGTAGCGGTGCATAAAACGCCGCTTTGTCAAGGGTGGGAGTTACAGTATCCTCTAATAGCCGCTTGCCATCTTTTAAAATACAAACCGAAATATTCCCAAGGATGGGTCCCTCCAAATCAAAGATGGCCTCCACCTGCCCGTTTTGAAAGGAATGATCCGGCTGAGCAATAATTTGCACATCACGAATATGGCTATGCGTCTTTGCGAGCAAATATACTTCCCGAAAAATACCCGACAGTTTAAACATATCTTGGGCTTCTAAATAACTGCCGTCACACCACTTTTGCACTTTCACTGCAATGGTGTTTTTGCCTTCCCTTACCACACTTGAAATATCAAACTCCGCCGGAATATGGCTCCCCTTACTCATTCCCACAAAAAAATCATTGACAAAGAGGTACATGCAGGAGCAGACGCCTTCAAAATTGATGGTTACGCCTTCCTTCACAAAATCCGCATTCAAATGAAATTCCCGAATATATACACCAGTTGGATTTTTAGCGGGTACATAAGGAGGCACATTAGCAAATGCATAATCTATATTCATATATTGTGGAATATCATATCCCCTTTCGGTATAAAGCTGCCAACAACTTGGCACGGTAATATCATCCCACAAGGTGGTATCTTGGCCGCATAGATGAGCGGGCGTATCCTCCGGATAATCAAATAACTTAAATTTCCACTCGCCCGAGAGCTGCATGAAATAGGGTGAGTGCTCACGCTCTTGGCTGATGGCCGTTATTGCATCTTGATAGTAAATAAAATGAGCGCGAGGCGGCAATCGATTGATATGGGTGAGCTGTGGATTTTCCCATTCTTTCATTCTTCCATTCCTTCTTTCTATCTTCTCTCTTCTATCTATCTTCTTCCATCTCCCGCATGCAAAGCAGACGACTATCCCCCGGCAAGACACTGCCACCACAGGATAAAAGAGCCTCTATATAACCTATCTGCTCATTGGTAATCACGTCCCCAATGGCAATAACAGGGGCACCGGGAGGATAGCAAAACACATTCCCAGCGGCAATTCGCCCTTTTGCTTTTGCAAAAGACACCATCTCAGTAGGGGAGGCAGCGGCAATGGATGGCGAAATGCTTTTGCAGGGAGTAGGGATGCTTTTGGGAAGTGCAACATGCACCTTCTTGCCTTTCATCCCCTTGAGTGCCGAGGACAGCCGCAAAAAATCCCGGCGGCTGTTTCCCGGGCCGGTGATGCATACAATATTGCAAAGATCTGCCATCTCTACGGCAATATGGTGCACTTTGCAGAGCCTTTTCGATACTTCAAAGCCGCTTAGTCCGGAAGCGGCAGTATGGATTACAAGGCGAGAAAAATCCTTATTGGGTAAGCTTAGCACTTGATACGGCGTATCCTTCAAATGATGCTCGAAATCCTGCAACTCGTTATAAAGCTTGCTGTACAAGTTCTGTCCCTTTTCAAGGAGCATGCCTCTTGCGGCATCCATACACCCCATGGTAAGGTAAGATGGGCTGGTGGTATGAAAAAGATTGATACAATCTTTGAGGGCAGTAGGATCCACTGTGCTATCGCAGTGCAAAAGTGCGGCGCCCGTGGGAGCCGGCATGGTTTTATGCACGCTTTGCACACAAATATTGGCACCCTGGCGCATGCTACCCGTGGGCAAAAGCGGAGAAAACGGGAAGTGTGCGCCATGGGCTTCATCCACAATCAGCAGCTTGCCATATTTTTTGGTAACCGCAGAAATAGCCGCAATATCACTGCAAATGCCATAGTAATTTGGGCTAGTAATATACACTGCGCTCACAGAAGGATGCATTGCAAGCGCGGCCTGCACACCCGCGGCCTCCATAGGCCCGGGAATGCCCCATTTGCTTAAAAACGTTGGCGCAAGATATTGCGGAGTAATATCCAAAAGCTGCATTCCTCTTTGCGCACTGATATGGCAGTTTCTGTCCATCAATACACTGCCACCCTTGCCTACGGCATATAAAAGCATAGCATGAATGCCGCAGGTTGCTCCACCGGTCATATAAAAGCTGTGGGTAGCACCCCAGCAAGCCGCCGCGGCCTCCTCGGCTTTTTGAATGCAACCGGTGGGGTTTTGCAAATTATCCGTATGAGGAAGCTCTGTGGTGTCCATTTCCATCAAATTATTGGCAACCCCTTTTGGGAGTGCCTTCCCCCCTTTGTGGCCGGGCATATGGAAGGGAATATTTTGTTTTTTTGCATTTTTCTTGAGTGCTGAAAAAAGAGGCGTATACAATGCTTCATCATTCCTCTGTCAGTTTTTGGGGATAGAAAAATTGTACTTGTTTTTAGCTTAAATGTCAAGATAAACAAGAAGAAAAAGCATTTTATCCATATGCAAAATCATAACATAGCTGCATCTCCCTGTAAATAAACCATATGGCAAAATTCTGCACTATTTTGCATCATATTTATCCGAAAAAAGGCTATGGCAGTTGACAAAAAATGTGAGCGGGCGTATAATGAAGGCAACAAAAGATAAGGGAGGAATGGCTGTGAGATTATCATTTTATGGAGCCGCTCATGAAGTTACCGGGAGCTGCTATTATTTGGAGGCTTGTGGAAAGAAAATTCTGATTGATTGTGGGTTGCAGCAGGGCAGAGATGAAAAGGAAAATCAAAGCTTCCCCTTTATTACTACGGAAATAGATATGGTTCTTTTAACCCATGCGCATATTGACCATTCCGGCAGACTGCCGCTTTTGGCAGCCCTTGGCTTTAGCGGAAAAATTTATGCCACCGGTGCCACATGCGACCTATGCAGTATTATGCTCAGAGACAGTGCGCATATTCAAGAGCAAGAATCCCAGTGGCAAAGCAGAAAAAGCAAACGAGCGAATGCCGATATGCAGCCGCCGCTTTATACCATCAAGGATGCAGAACAGATTTTGCAGCACTTTTTCCCCTGCACTTATCAAAATATCATGGAAATTGCACCGGGCATTTCTATTCGTTTTATCGATATTGGGCATTTACTGGGCTCCGCCGCCATTGAAATTTGGTTAGAGGAGAATGGTGTAAAAAAGAAGCTTGTGTTCTCAGGGGATATCGGTAATCTCAATCAGCCCCTTGTGAAGGACCCTGAGCTGATTTCGGAAGCCGATTATGTGATTACGGAATCTACCTATGGCGACCGAAACCACGAAATACAAGGCGATTATACAAAATCACTCGCACAAATTATTGAAAGCACCTTGGCAAAGGGCGGCAATGTGGTCATTCCTTCCTTTGCGGTGGGGCGTACCCAAGAGCTGCTTTATTTTATTCGAGAAATTTACGAACAGCATTTGATCAAAACCACTCCGTCCTTTCCCGTCTATGTGGATAGCCCGCTTGCCATTGAGGCAACCAATATCTATCGGGAGGATTACAGTGGGTATTACGACAGCGAGGCCATGGCGCTACTAAGGCGGGGCATTCATCCGCTGTCCTTCCCCAATCTGCATACCTCTGTAACCGCCGAAGAGTCAAAAGCCATCAATTCGTCCGATGTCCCTTGTGTTATCATCGCATCGAGCGGCATGTGTGAGGCAGGCAGGGTGCGGCATCATCTCAAGCATAATCTATGGCGAGCGAAGAGCACCATTTTATTTGTGGGATACCAGGCACAAGGAACGCTTGGTAGAATACTGAAAGACGGCGCAAAAAAAGTGAAGCTCTTTGGAGAAGAAATCGCTGTAAAGGCAAATATCGATACATTTACGGGCATCAGTGCCCATGCAGATAAAAATGGGATTATGCGTTGGCTCCATGGCTTTACGAAAAAGCCAACGAGGGTGTTTGTTGTGCATGGTGAAGAAACGGTTGTAGATGAATTCACAGCATTTTTGGGGCAGGAAGGGTTTACAGCCAGTGCCGCAAATTACAAAGGAACCTTTGACCTTGCGAGAGACGAATGGATTCAAATGGGCATCAGTGCTGCAGAACTTGAGAAAATAACCGAAAAGACCAAGGGCTCAGCGGTATATATGCGGCTATATGCGGCAGGGAAACGTTTGCTGGAGGTCGTTGAGCAAAATCGAAACGGAGCCAATAAGGATTTAGCAAAGCTCGCGGATCAAATCAATGCCTTATCGGACAAATGGGGATGAGAAAATAGGGTGAGGATTAACTCCTTAGTCTATGTTGCTCCTATCATCACACCGATGACTTAATTTTTTCAACGAAAGAAAGGGGGCATAATGCGATGATACGCAATGAATGGTATGCGATACTTCCCTCAAAAGCTGTAAGATCAAAACAAATCCTTGCAGTAAAAAGACTTGGTCTTTCACTTGCATTGTTTCGTACGAAGAAGGGGGAGATTGCCTGCGTGTCTGATCAGTGCGCTCACCGAGGTGCCGCACTAAGCAAAGGAAAACAGGTGGGCGACTGTATTTCGTGCCCGTTTCATGGGTTGGTGTTTGATCAAAACGGACGGTGCACCTTTATTCCGGCGAATGGAAAGGCCTCCACTGCGGACATTGGCCGGTATCATGTTCGGCATTATCCGGTAAGAGAACTTGGCGGCATCATTTACCTTTGGTATGGTGATTTGGAAAAGAAAACAGAGGATTTGCCCTTCTTTTTTGAGCACATGGATAGCTCCTATGCTTTTAGCGAGATTGCGGATCATTGGGATGCTCACTATTCTCGCTGCATTGAAAATCAGCTTGATGTTGTGCATGTGCCGATTGTACATTACAATACCATTGGAAGAGGAAATAAAACTTTAATCAATGGCCCGAAAACTGAAATGGAAAATGGCGTGCTAAAAACCAGTGCAAACAATGAAATAGACACAGGCCAAACACCAAAGCCGCCGGAGGAGTGCATCATAAAAGACACATATTTGGCGTTTATGTTTCCAAATATATGGATGAATCATATCAGCGAGAAAATCAAGGTACTGATATACTTTGCCCCGGTGGATGAGGAAAAGACCATACTGTATATCCGTTTCTACTGTAAGGTCTCAAAATACAAAGTAGTAAACAATATTATTGCATTTTTTGGGAAATTTGCAAATAAAATCATTGAGCGGCAGGATAAACGTGTGGTCATTACGCAAAAGCCCAAGGCCTCTTCTTTAAAATCAGAAGAGAAGCTTCTCATGGGCGATGGCCCCATCATTATGTACCGAAAAGTAAGAGAGGATTTAAAAAACAAATAGAAAAGAGGGATTTTCTCATGAGCGATAAGCAAACTTTTATTGCAACTCGGGTGCTTGTTCTTGTCACTTTTATCACAATGGTGGTTATCAATGCGCTTGCAAACATCCTTCCAATTGGGGGAGTGACTACCGGCCAAGTTTCCGATTTCTACCCAAACTTATTTGCGCCGGCAGGCTTTACCTTTGCCATTTGGGGGGTCATTTATCTGCTCCTACTGGGTTATACCATTTACCAGCTTGGCATTTTTCAAAAGGAGAAGGTCATCGCCAAATCCGACCTTCTTTGTAGCATTGGCATCCTGTTTTCCATTTCATCCATCGCCAATTCATGTTGGATCTTTGCGTGGCATTTTCGAAGCAGTTCTTTGTCATTGCTACTGATTTTAGTGATATTGATTTGCCTGATTTTAATCATGCAAAAATTAAAGAATGAATGCCTTTCGCGCACGGAAAAGATATGGATACGATTACCCTTTAGTATCTATTTTGGGTGGATTACCGTAGCGACAATTGCAAATGCAACCGCTTTTCTGGTTGATGTAAAATGGAACGGATTTGGAATAGATGCTGCGATATGGACAGCCATTATCTTATTGGTCGGCGTGCTCATTGCGGTGACCACGATGATGAAATTGAAAGATCCTGCATATGGTCTTGTCGTTATATGGGCATATATCGGGATTTTGGCAAAGCATCTATCCACGAGTGGCTTTGCCTCACAATACATGGTCGTGATTTATACTGCTATCGCTTGTATTATCGTTCTCATTGTGGCAGGGGTAAAGGTTTTCATTC
>CAZQDP010000085.1:0-3164 GCA_964592375.1 uncultured Eubacteriales bacterium
CATATACGGGCGCCACGGTGGTTCTGGCAAAGGCAATTGCAGGCACCTTTGCAGCCTCCGATAGCACGGCGGCGCAGGCAAAGGCAATCATCAATGCAATGTGTATTGAAAAGGGAGAAAAAGAGCTCACTTCCTCGCAGATAGGCACAATCTCCATTTCTCCGTCCGAGCTTACAGTCAAGGTGGGCAAAGAGGTACCCATTGCCGTATCGGCAGTCATCGATGGGAAAAAGGTACTCCTGCCTTCTGATATGTATAGCCTAGCCTCAGGGAACACATCCTATTTGCAAGTTTCAGGTGATACCACTATTTCGGGTGAGGCAGAGGGGGACACTACGCTTACGGTGACCATCCCTACCACCGGAGGTGATGTAACACTCGTTGAGGATGTTTCCGTGCAAACCATGGTCTTGATATTTGAGGATACATTTGAAAGCTATACGCAGGATGCCGCACTCACCTCTTCCTTGTGGACGGTGGGCGGAGTTCCTGCCGGTGCATCTGTCAATATCGTCGCAAGGCCAACAGGCTCACCTCCTAATTCCGAAACCGGAAAATGTGTATATATTAAGCTGGAAGGTGAGCCCGGCAGTCCCAACATTACGGGCAATTTCACGCCGCTCAAGGAAAGTGCTGTAGTAGAATTTGACTATATGTTCAATCGAAACGGCGGCAAACTGATTTACCTGCAGGGGGAAGGGATGAATGTGTCAGCTTTTGCAGCCTCAACCGCATTTTCTGCTATCAAATCTGACGGAAGTTCATACACCATCATGCCAACTCCCGTAGCGGGCAGATGGTACAAGATTAAAGTGGAGGCCAATGTACAGACCAATACCACAGACTGGTATGTGGATAATACACTGGTAGCATCCAATAAATCTTTCCGCACCCCAACTACCGTATTGAGTCAGCTGCTCTTTGGCACATATACCAGTGGAACAAACACGGATATCTATGTTGATAATGTAAAGGTGTATGACAAATAGCGTTTAAGCCAAAAGGGGGCAGGAAAAGAAACCGCCTAGGGGAGAGATGCCCCTCTCTTGGAAGAAAACACGCATGGGTTTTGGAAAGTATCATATAATGAATAAAAAAGTGTGGACAATTCAAAGTCCGCACTTTTTTATTGAGCACATTTAACAAGGGATCCCCGCAAAAAAAACAAATACAGCCATATAAAAATATAAATACACAAAAAAGTACAAAAAGAAAATAATATTATTATATATATTGACTTTAATGATAAATTATAATATATTTATATGTGAATATTTAAATACAATATAATTTATCATTTAATTCATAAGGAAAAGGGGTATGTTTTTATGTCAAGGGTAAAAATTACAGAGGCTTTAAAAGGTGGAAAGGTATTGGTTTCAGATGGCGCATGGGGTACCTTTTTACACAAGAAAGGTTTAAAACCGGGTGAATGTCCCGAGCTTTGGTGTGTAGACAGGCCGGAGGATGTTGCAGATATCGCAAAGAGCTATATTGAAGCCGGAGCGGATATGGTGGAGACCAACAGCTTTGGCGGAACCATTTTTAAGCTGAGCTACTTTGGTCTGGATGACCGAATTGCTGAGATTAATGAAGCGGCTGCGAAAGCATCCCGCATGGCGGCAGGAGAGGATAAGTGGGTTATCGCATCCGTGGGCCCCACCGGCATGATGCTCGTAACAGAGGAAGTCACGGAAGAGGAGCTCTACAATGCATTTAAAGTACAGGCAGTTGCGCTGGAAAAGGGTGGCGCCGATGCACTTTGTATCGAAACCATGAGTGATATAGAAGAAGCGTGCATAGCCATTCGCGCTACAAAGGAAAACACAAATTGCGAGGTGATTTGCACCTTTACCTTTGAAAAGACAGTCCGTGGCGATTACAGAACCATGATGGGCGCGTCTCCAGTTGCCGCATGTGAAGCGGCGATTGCGGCAGGTGCAGATGTTGTTGGTGCGAACTGCGGAAACGGCATTGAAAGAATGGTGGAAATTGTAAAGGAAATTCGTGCGGCTATCCCTACCACCCCCATCTTGGTTCATGCCAATGCAGGGCTACCAGAAAATATTAACGGCGCGGATGTTTTCCCTGAAACACCGGAAATGATGGCTGCAAGAGTGGGCGAGCTGATTGATGCGGGTGCCAATATCATTGGCGGATGCTGTGGAACCACGCCTGCACATATTGGAGCTATGAAGAAGGCAATTGAAAATCGCTAAAATAGAATGTAATAATATAGGGAGGACAACGAACATGAAAACAAAATTTTTAGGAACTGCTATCGGCAGTATGCCATTTGAAGATGCGGATTATGCAGTCAATGTATCCATGACTCAGCTTTGCGATGCACCCATATGGCCGCAATTGCCAAAGCTTGGTGTAAATGAACAAATGGAAATTCAGTACAGCGAAGGAATACCTAGTGCTGTCATTGATTATGAAAAGGCCAGAATGTATTTTGATACTTCTGTGGACTATTCTGAATTATTTGCTGAATTTTACGAACAATATATGCTGGCGATGGATCCTGACGAAGGCAATGGTGATTGTTCCTCAATGGCTATTAGCGAAACATTTTCCAAGGGGCTCTATGCACTGGAAAAGGCACTGAAGAAAAGCGGAAAAAAGCTTCCTTTTGTAAAAGTGCAAGCAACCGGTCCTTGCAGTCTTGCGCTCACCATTGTGGATGAAAACAAAAGAGCCATTTACTATAATGAAGAGTTTCGTGATGTGATTGTAAAAGCACTTGCTATGAAATGCAGATGGCAAATTCAAAAATTTGCACCCTATGCAGAAAACATCATCTGCTTTATTGATGAACCAATTCTTTCGGCGTTCGGAAGTTCCACCTATGTGTCGGTTCAGCGTGAGGACGTGGTTGCCATGTTAGCAGAAGTGATTGATGCAGTACATGCAGACAATGCCTTAGCAGGCATACACTGCTGCGGTAATACAGAGTGGAGCATTTTAATGGATGCCGGTGTTGATATCGTGAATTTTGATGCTTTTGAATTCGGCGAAACCATTGCAATGTATCCCGAAGCGGTAAAGGCACATCTTGAAAGAGGCGGAATGCTGGCTTGGGGCGTTGTTCCCACTTCGAAAATTGTATTAGACCAGAGTGTGGAAACATTGGAAGCACAGCTGGAAAAGGTCATGGATCA
>CAZQDP010000085.1:3264-8409 GCA_964592375.1 uncultured Eubacteriales bacterium
GATCCGGATGCAAATCTTTCGGCCGCTTTAGGCATTCCTCGCATAGAGCAGGAAAAGATTATCCCCATTTCACAGCAACTTGCACTCATTGAGGAGCGTACCGAAACAAAGATAAATGAATACGGCAAGGTATTTAAGCTCAATCCCCATGTGGCAGATGTTGCTCAAAAATTTGCACTCACCTATCACGGCGTTTCATTGCTTGTTTTGGGTGCGGTCAAATCCGGAGGGGGAGGCTGTGCCTGCCCGGAGAGCACATTTATCAGAGCGCTTGTCACAGACCTTGTGTTGTATAAGAATGAAACACTGATTATGGATATGGAAGCTGGTATTGAGCATTTGGGACGTGCCACCTCCCAAGGGGTGGATGTGATGATTGTGGTGGTCGAGCCCGGTCAACGATCCATTGACTGTGGGAAAACTGTTCTGAAAATGGCAAAAGAAATCGGCCTCAAAAAGGTTGTTTTTGTGGCGAATAAAATTACTAGCAGCGAAGATAAAGCGTTTATTCTGCAAGCACTTCCCGGGCAAGAATTTCTCGCATTTATCCCATATTCGGAAAAAATCAGAGAAGCAGACAGAGACGGCAAAAGCGCTGCGGATATCACGGATAGTGAAATTGCATCCGTGTTTGAAGAATTATTTTCAAGAATAGAAGGGCTAAAAGCATGAGTTATTTAATCGCAATATCCGGCAAGGGCGGAGTAGGAAAGACAACCATATCAAGCCTCATTATCAGCAGGCTGATTGCAAAAAATAAGGTGCCTGTTTTGGCGATTGATGCAGACCCAAACAGCTGTCTTGATGCTGCACTTGGGGTTGTGGTGGAAAAAACGGTAGGGCGTGCCAGAGAAGAGGTGCGTGAGGAAGTACAAAACGGCCTTTCAGGCATCTCTAAGCAGGAAGTTCTGCAGATGAAAATTGCGGAAAGTCTTGTAGAGGCAAAGGATTTTGATTTAATCTCCATGGGCAGACCGGAGGGAGCAGGATGCTATTGCTATGCCAACAATGTTTTGAAATCTGTGATTGCAGAGCTTGCCAGCAATTATCCTTATGTAGTGCTGGACAATGAAGCAGGACTTGAAAATTTATCCCGAAGAATTGTGCAAAAAGTAGGGATGTTGGTACTCGTATCCGATCCGTCTAATTCCGGTATGCAGACATTGAAAAGATTGTATGACCTTGCAAAAGAAATGAATATTCAATACGACAAGCTTCTCATTGTTGTGAACCGTTTGAGAAGTCAAAGCCTGCCGGCAAGTACAGAAGAAATTGTGGCGTATACAAAGGCCAGCGCAGTGATTGGTTTGCCGGATGATTTAGAGGTCGCCGGCTTTGCACAAGATAATACATCGATTTTTTTACTTGGTAAAGACAATAAGGTTATTCAAAAGATAGATGATATAGTAAACATGATTTAAAATAGGAGAGGAGAGATAGCTGCAAAGAAATTAAAGTGATGATGAAGAGTCAGCCACATTGCATCACCGGAGATGCTACAAATGATTCAAAATGATTTATAAAGAGGGGTAGGATAATGGCAAAGGATATTGAACTTTTAAACAAAAGTGTCAGCGACATTGCATCATTGGAGATGCTGCAAAAAGCTGAGGCGGATTGTGTAGACACCTGCTTTGACCGTATGGAAACACAAAAAAATCAGTGCGGCTTCGGAAAAGCGGGCGTTTGTTGCCGTATTTGTCATATGGGGCCTTGCAGGATTACCAAAAATGCACCCAGAGGAGTTTGCGGCGCAGATGAAAACACAATTGTTGCCAGAAATTATTTGCGTGAGGTTGTGGGTGGAACTGCTGCTCATTCCGACCATGGACGGCATTTGGTACTCAGGCTGAAAAAGGTAGCCCAAGGTGAGGGCAATGGGTATGTCATTAAGGACGAAAAAGCCCTGATGTATGCAGCCAAGCTTTATCAGATTGAAACCGAGGGCAAAAGTGTAAACGAAATCGCCCTTGCACTGGCAAATGTGATGCTGGAAGAGTTTTCAGCACAGGAAGAGTACTTAAAGACATTGGATTTGGCACCTGCCAAAAGAATAAAAGTATGGCAGAACAATGAAATTATGCCACAGGGTATAGACAGAATGGTGGTCGAAGCCATGCACAGAACCACCATGGGTGTTGACCATGACTATAAAAGTATTTTGATGCACGCTTTTCGTACCTCTCTTGCCGATGGTTGGGGTGGTTCCAGGGTGGCATCCATCACCTCTGACATTCTGTTTGGCTCCCCAGCTCCCGTGAAGTCCACCGCCAATTTGGGAGTGCTGAGGGAGGATACGGTCAACATCATCATTCATGGACATGAACCGGCGCTATCCGAAATGCTCAACGTCGCTGTCGGTGCTCCGGAAATCATAGAATACGCCAAAAAAGCAGGCGCTAGCGGAATTACCCTTGCAGGTATTTGCTGTACTGCCAATGAAATTCTTATGCGTCACGGCGTTCACGTAGCGGGCAATGTGCTTCAGCAGGAGCTTGCCATTGTAACCGGTGCGGTAGAAATGATGGTAATAGACGTGCAGTGTTGTATGCCAAGCCTTCCGCAGGTGGCCTCTACATATCATACCGAAATTATTTCAACGGCAGAAATTGCAAAGACCATTGGCGCATTCCATGTCAGCTTTGACGAGGAAGCACCTTTAGCATCTGCCAAAGAAATCATTAAAAGAGCAATTGATAATTTCAAAAATCGTGACCCGAAAAAAGTATCCATTCCAAAGGCCAAGGAAAACATGATTGCAGGCTTTAGTGTGGATGCCATCAAGCACATGCTGGGTGGAAAATACAGAGCCACCTTCAGGCCGCTGAACGATGCCATTATTCAGAACCGTATTTTCGGTGTGGTGGGCATTGTGGGTTGCAACAATCCAAAGAAAAAAACGGATGATTACACCAATATCCTGACAAAGGAATTAATCAAGCGCAACGTGCTTGTGCTCAAGACAGGCTGTGCGGCCATTGCATCTGCAAAAGCTGGTATGCTAAGGCCTGAGATTGGACTGGAAATGGCAGGTAGCGGTCTTCGTGAAATATGCGAAACCGTTGGTATTCCGCCGGTTCTGCATATGGGAAGCTGCGTGGATAATTCAAGAATTTTAGAAGCGGCTACTGAAATCGTTTTAGAGGGCGGCCTTGGAGACGATCTTGCCATGCTTCCCGCTGTGGGCGTAGCACCCGAGTGGATGAGTGAAAAGGCAGTTGCCATCGGGAGCTATTTTGTAGCCTCCGGTGTGGATGTTATTTTGGGTCATCCGTTCTATACATCCGGTTCTGAAAAGGTAACCTCTTTCCTTCATGAAGAAACAAAGGAACTCTTCGGCGCCTCCTTCCATTTATGTGAAGATCCTTATGAAGCGGTTGAAAAAATCATGGCTATTTTAAGCGAAGCCCGCGAAAAATTGGGGATTAATAAAAAATCAGAAAGAAAGCTTTTGGATATGAAGGATAGGAGGGGTGCAGATGTCTAAGCTGATTTGTTCAAGTGCCATTGATGGCGCAATCGCGTGGCTTGTGAAAGCGCAAAACATGGTAGATCAGGCGGTTTCGGAAAAAGGCGAGGATTTCCCCGTTGCATTCCCGACAACCAATTATTATCTGCCGGTGATTTATTCATTTACCGGTAAAAAAATGCAAACGCTAAAGGACCTCAAAGCAATATTGGAAGAAGCACAAGAGCTTATTCCGGAAAGACCGACCGAGCATGTATGGCTCCCATATTTGGGCAGTGCATTGGATGCCGGTGTGGCTACTTTGTTTGCCTGTGAAGTCATTGAAGCTTGCAAATACATCATTGGGCCAAATCCTGTTGACGGTATTTGGCTTGGCGCCGCCAGCGATGTCATTATGCGTGAACGCGGTATTGAGTTTGTGGATGGTACAGCACCGGGCTTTGCTGCCATTACAGGTGCCGCTCCGGACAATGCCACGGCGGTAAAAATCGCAAAAGAGCTTCAGCAAAAAAATCTATATGTATTTATGGCCGGAAGCACAAACGGTAAGCAATTTGCCGAGCAGCTGGCAGAGGAAGGCGTGCAGCTTGGCTGGGAAACAAGGCTCATTCCCTTTGGTAGCGATGTGTCGGCACTAATTTATGCACTTGGCTTTGCAAACAGAGCGGCACTTTCCTTTGGTGGTGTTGCTCCCGGAGATTATGAAAGCAATCTGAGATACAATAAAAACAGAATTTTTGCCTTTGTGCTTGCCTTTGGCGAGGTGACGGCGGATAAGTATGCGGCGGCAGCTGGGGCAATCAACTATGGCTTCCCTGTTATTTCCGATACGTCCATTCCCGAAATTCTCCCCACAGGTATTTGTACATATGAGCATGTGGTATCCAATGTGCCTTATGATCAGATGGTTGAAAAGGCGCTCGAGGTCAGAGGATGTAAGATTAAGGTTGTCAATGTGCCCATTCCAGTTCCTTACGGACCTGCCTTTGAGGGTGAGAGAATTCGTAAGGAAAATGTGCATGTGGAGTTTGGTGGAAACAAATCGCCGGCTTTTGAATTTGTAACCAGCGTCGAAAACGATCAGATCAACGATGGTGAAATTGAAATCATCGGCAAGGAAATTGACGAGGTAGAACCGGGCACAGTATTGCCGCTTGCCATTTGGGTCGAGGTTTCGGGCCGTAAGATGCAATCAGATTTTGAACCGATTTTGGAACGTCAAATACATCATATGGTCAATGGTGCAGAAGGCATTTGGCACATGGGGCAAAGAGACATTGTATGGACCAGGGTCTCGAAGGATGGTTTTGCAAAAGGTCTTCGCCTGAAGGATTACGGCGAGATTATTCATGCAAAATTCTTATCCGATTATCCCGCCATTGTTGATAAAGTCAAAGTGACTTTGGTGACGGATCTTGAAGAGGTGGAACGGCGCCTACAAATCGCAAGAAAGATTTATGATGAGCGCAACAGGCGTTTGGAAGCCATGACCGATGAATCGGTGGATACCTTCTATTCCTGTCTGCTTTGCCAATCCTTTGCTCCCAATCATGTGTGTATCATTACTCCTGAAAGATTGGGTCTTTGCGGTGCCTATAACTGGCTAGACGGAAAGGCAGCATACGAGATCGATGAAACAGGACCCAATCAGCCAGTTCTCAAGGGCGAATGCACGG
>CAZQDP010000086.1:0-8322 GCA_964592375.1 uncultured Eubacteriales bacterium
GGGGATTGAGAATAATCCCCTTATCCGTATCCACCGGGCCGGGCGTCGTTACACCAATGCCGCCAATTTTTGCAGGATCCATGCCGCAAGAACGCAATTGCAGGCTACAAATTTCT
This sequence comes from uncultured Eubacteriales bacterium, assembly GCA_964592375.1. Taxonomy (GTDB): domain Bacteria; phylum Bacillota; class Clostridia; order RUG12999; family RUG12999; genus CAZQDP01. The sequence continues at coordinate 117 of CAZQDP010000086.1, forward strand.
CCAATTTTTTCAAGCACTGTATGGGGATCCATACCCAAAATGTCTTCGGTCTGCTCAGCGATTACCTCTCCGCATACATTCATGATGCCAATGGTAAAATTGCTTCTGGCAATATTAATGCCGATGGCAAAATAGGCATCCCGATTAAGCGTAAGGAGCAAGGGGCGTCTTCCTGCACCGCTGACGGCTGATGGCGTTTCCAAAACGATGCCTTGCCGCAATAAATCATCGATGATGATGGATATGGCAGGTTTAGTCAGGCCGGTCATAGCGGAGAGCTGAGCCCTAAAAATCGGCTTTTCCCTTATAAGACTGAGCATCAATTTCTTGTTTTTTTCCTTCATCACACCGGCATTTGTAGCCTTTTTCATAAAATCCTCCAATTTTTTTATCGCTTTGTTAAAAATAGTATAATGCATGTATCCATAAAAAACAATACATACTTTGTTTTGGAACATGAAAGCTAATTTGTAATTTCTCGTTTCCGATAATGAAGAGGGGATATGCCAAGTTCTTTTTTAAATACGGAATTAAAATAAGCACTGCTTTTAAAGCCCACCTTTTCTGCTACCTTATAAATGGGAAGATGGGTCATGACAAGAAGCTTTTGTGCCTTTTGAAGACGAAAGTCTTGTAAATAGGCATTTGGCGTTATCCCGAAGATTTTTGCAAAAAGCGCATGAAAATGGCTGCTGCTCATATTTGCATGCCGGCTGATATCGGAAACGGAGATGTCCTCCATATAACGTGATTGAATAAATTCCTTTGCATGCATAATGGAGGTATAGCTGGATAGGGGAATATCGGATGGCAAGGGCTTTTGGAGTAGGTCCGCCTGCATTTGGTAAATAATAAGGCGCAGCAACCCCTGAAGCTTCATTTTTGATATCGGAGTCTTTGTAATTTCTTCCTTTAACATCTCATAAAAAGTATCAAAATACCACTGATGGTTCTGTGGAATAAAAACATTTGGAATTTGTTCAAGCTCATGGCAAAGCGGCGTTGCAATAGGTTTGATTTCATTTGGTTTATCAAACAAATAAATCTCTTCTTGAATCGTTTTTTCCAAAGAAAACACGAGTAAAATACAGTTATTGGGAAGCATAGCCTGTAGCTTTTGGCCGGGCTTTCTAAAATGAAGCGTATGCATGGGTGTTTGATAAAATACATCATCCACATACGTTCCGTTTCCATCGGTTAAATGGTATTCAATTTCATAATACTCGCAGTGGTGGCAGGAGGTGAGTAGATTTGTTTTATAATCACTTCTGTCGAATCTTGAAATTCGCACAAGATGGGGGTTCATATCATCCATATCAATATATTTTTCCACTTCTACACCTCCAACTGACGTATGCACAGTAGATTACTTCAGAAACGTTAGATACACCATTGAGTATATCATAGGATTTTTATATTTTCAAGCATAAATTTAATGTTTACATTCCGCTATAATTGCACTATAATGAAGTTGATATTATAAGATTTTTTAAAAAACACCAGCGAGGTGTCAAGCCAAAACTTAAATGGAGAATAAAGGAGATGTGTATTTGATGAAAAGAATAACGGCATTATTGCTTTGTGCAGCTTTTGTACTTCTATCCTCACCCTTTGCACTTGCCCAGGATATCATTTTAAAAGAGGATTTTAATGGCCTCAAAATCGCCGCCATGCCACAGGGGGATTGGAATGTAGGGGGGCTTGATGCGGAAAAATCTAAAATCAGCATCATGGAAAAAACGCCGGGTTCCAAGGATTTATGCTTAGAGGTTGTGGATGATGATACAAAACAATCCGCAGTTGTCGCTTCGAATTTTGCCGTGCAAAGCACAGACTTCACCATTAGTTTTGATTATCTATTTGAAAAAGGATCTCAACCTGCAACGGTAACCATTTTAAAAGATGGCGTTTGGCCGCCTGCCATTACTGCTATGTTTACCGGAAATCTGGATGTGTTCGATGGAAGCGCTGCTGCAAAGATCAAAGCTGCGATCACACTAAATGCATGGCACAATGTGGTGTTTTATATGCACCCTGCCACCTCCACATTTGATGTCTATTTTGATCGGGAGCTGATCCGTGAAGGCACGAAATTCAGAAATGAGCAGCTTAAAGAAATAGACAGAATACAGCTGGGTATTGCTACGATTGGTTCGGCATCAAGAGCACTGTATGATAATATTGAGATTACAAAGGGGTTAAAAAAGTTTGATGTGGTGGCGCCCACAAAAGATGCGACTGCGGGTGGCACGGGTGCACCAATTGATATCAGCGGACTTGACAAGCCAAAAGAAATTTCGTCCTATTCGGATCTGCTCAAAAGTACATATCAGACCATTGGCGACAGCTTGGTATTAATGCTCGGTGAGGATAATGCTCTTCTGCATGGCACTGATGTGTTTGTAGATGAAAACAGAGAAATTTTGCCCTTTACTGAGAACGACAGAACACTTCTACCCGTAAGATTTATCACGGAAAGCTTTGGCGCCGCTGTTACCTTTGAGGAGAGTGCCAAGCGAGTAGGTATTAAAATGGGGGATAAGAACATTGAAATGGTCATTGGTTCGGATATCGTTAAGGTAAATGGAGCAGAAAGAAAAATTGATGTTCCTGCCAATACGGTTTTTGACAGAACCTTCATTCCACTTCGTGCCTTGGCGGAGGCGGCAGATAAAAAGGTCTTTTGGGATGAAAAGGGTCTGATTGTGATTAGTGATACAGAAAAGCAATTAAGCGGTGATATGGTGGATCTGCTGATCAGCCTTATTCAAAACGGAAAAGAGAGAAGCAGCAAAATGAGTTATGCTTCTACTTTTTATAGCACTCGTTGGTTTAGAGAGGATGGCGGCATGAACCCTTGGACCGGCAAACCGGACCCTGCATCACCTTATGAGGGCTCCATCAATGTGGCAAGGCAGATGATGGTGTCGGGGGATGTATGGACCTATTTTAAAACACCGAACTTAAAAGGCACAGAGCCAAAAGCCATGGCAGACACGGGCATGAGCGTGCAAGGTGCCATCAATGGCGTACTGGATCCCAATCAGGTTTCAAAGGAAATTTATGAGAAGGCTAGGAATTTGACCATCGAAGGCAATATCATTACCCCCTCTTGGATGGCAAGCACAAAAAATGCGGGTGGCGCAGCACTGAATGAAATGTTTTATCAGCATATGAAATCCCTTGCATTTTCCATTATTGACAAAGGGATTTACAGCATTCAATGTGATGACTGGGCAATCGATGCGTTTGCGACAAGTTATGGTTACGCCGGAGGATTTTATCCTGAAAATATGGTGTATTTTAAAGAATATGTGAAAAGAAATGCCACCGCTGAGCAAATAAAACAGTTTGGCATTGAAAATATAGAAACATTTAATTATAAAACCTACTTGGAGCAGAAGCATGGCATAAAAACAACGAATGAGTATATGGCAAAAAGAGCAAGCATTCCGCTAGATAAGCTCTTTGTGGAGTGTGCAGAAGAGGTTACAATCAATTTCCATAAACGCCTCATGAAGGATTTAAACGAGTATGCGAAAAGACCGATTACCTATTCGGTGAATATAAATGTGCTTACCGGTCTGACGCAAAACGAAGCATTTATCAATGATGCCATTGATTTTCAATTGGGAGAGGCACCGGACGGAAGCTACAGCCCAAGAAACATTGCCGTTTGGAGCAGTGCGAATTGCGGGAAAGTATCGTCCATTATGTCACCCATTCCCAAGACCGTATCCGGCGTGAAATTCGGTCTGGGTGCAGCCTATGCCTTTGGTCAATATTTATTATTCCCGTGGGATACCTATGTGGACTGGGATGCTCCGCGCTATTTTGGAAAACCGGCAGATTACGCAAAGGAATATCATTTTATTCGGCAATATGAAGCGCTGTTTAAAAATTACGAAATTCCGGCAAAGGTCGGCATTTTGGCAAAAAGAGATGAAATGGTAAAGGCAAGTTTTGTTACGGCAGTATCGACGCTTTTTGAAGCGAATGTACCGTATAAATGCCTTGTATCCTCGGAGAAAATGCCCGAAATGAAAATCAAACCAAGCGATTTTGAAGGTCTTGAGCTGCTCTATGCATATACGAAAGTGGAGAATTTTACAAAGCAGGAGCAAGAAATGATAAGGCAAAGCGGCATTCGGGTGGTGGAAGCCGGCGAGATAGAAAAAGAGCTTGCAGCGCTTGGGTTTGCCACCATCAATGATCCAGAGGTCTTTGCTTTGCTCAGGCAAAAAGCCGGTGGCGACAAGGTCATTCATGTTTTAAATCAAAGTATCGCGCCGAAGGCTCAATTGGAGATGACCATAGCCGATGCGTATATGGGCAAGGCGTTTACCTATTATCGTCCCGGATTTGATCCGATGCCGCTTGTGGCAACAGGCAATAAGGTAGCACTTCCCACAACGGAATTCTGGGGAATACTTTGCATTTCGGATAAAGAGATGGCGCAAGGTGGGTATTGTGTGCAAAATCTCGGTGCGCCAAGCGCATATGGCAAGGCAACTTTGGAAGGGGAGCAGTGGCTTATTGAGTCAAAAGGGCAAGGCACAAACGTTGCCACTTCGGGGGATAACGGCAGCTTTGACCAAGCCACTTACATATATAAAAACGCACAAAAATCCAGTGCTACCACCGATAGTGGCGTAGCATATGTCACCCAGAACAGCGGCGGATTTGGGATCATGGTGAGAAAGAATGCCGCATCCAATGCACCCTTTGTCGCTTTTGAGTTAAAAGGGCAAGCATTATCCCTCATCACAAGAGCCAAAGATAATCTAGCAACAAAGACTTGGCAGATAGGAGAAGTATCCCTTCCATGCTATTTAAAGCTTGAAAAGCAAGGTGAAAAAATTCAGGCTTATACATCAAAAGATGGCGTAACCTTTGAGAAAAAGGGAGAAGCGAGCATTGGACTTGACAACTATCTTACCGGGTTTTACGCGTATGGCGGCACCGCAAAAGCAAAATTTCAGCAAAGCTTTTTGAGAAATGAACAAATAGATCGTATCGCACTGGAGTTGCCATTATCAGGGGAAATCAAAGCGCCCATTGAAATCAAGGCAAAATCAGGAGATAAGGTGCTATATATTGGAGACTTGGATATTCAAATTACACCGAATGCGCCTTTGACACTGGATGGATCGCTGATTGTGGAAAAAGCAGGGAAATATGAAGTGCGCGCAAGCTATAAAGATAAAACGGCCGTAAGTCATATTGAAATCAAAAAGCCGGATCCGCTTATCTTTCAAGAGAATTTCGACAATCTGCCGTTGGGAAGCACAGAACCGGCGGGTTTCAAATATAACAATCCTGCTATTAAAATAGAAAAGGAAGGAAGCGGAAATGCCTTATTTGTACAATCCGACGGGGCAGGAAAAAGCTGTGATGTACAAATTGCAACCAAAGAGAAAAGCGGCATTGCTACCTTTGAGTTTGACTATAAAGCAGTGTTTGGAAAAAATGAAAACCAAGGCGGCTCAAGGGTTATTTACATTGGCGGAAACAATATGGCGGTTTGTATTACCGCAAGCCCCGCAGGGTTCGACTACTTCTATGGGGCAACAGCCAAAAGGATAGCGCCCATAGAGCAAAATAAGTGGTATAAAATCAAAGTAACGGCTAATTTCAAAACGAAAACGGCGGATGTGTATATTGATGGAATAAAGGTTGTTGAAGATGGTGAATTCAGAAATCCGGTGGATTATTTTTCCGGCATCTGGATTGGCGGCTTCCGGGTCAATGAGGATACTATGTATGCATGGGATAATATCAAGATTTATTCAGAGGACGAAGCGTAAATAATATCATGCGAGCATATGCGACCAAGCGGCGTATATGCTCGCTTTGCATGATGGCGTTTTTTATGCCGCTCCGTTTGTGCAAGGGGCGGGATTTGAAGTTGCAAAAAACAATTGGTTTTTACTTTATACCACTTGACAAGTGATAATGCATATGATAAAATCCAATTAGTTAAACGGATTAACTAAAAAACTACACACCATTTCATGATATAATGCAATGAAAAAGTGCCAAAAATTTCACAGGAGGAATTCTTGATGAGAAGGTTTCTTTTAAACGATGATTGGACCATGTTTTACTTTGACCGTCCCTGCAATGGAGAAAGGCCATCAGCGCTACGTGAGGAGAAGCGTTTGCCGGTGACATTGCCAACCAATGCAGAGCTAGCATTTCAAAAGGCAGGATTTTTACCTGAAAATCTGTATAAGGGCGAAAATTTTAAAAAGCTGAAGCAGTATGAATACTACAGCTATATGTATACCAAAACCATAGAAATTCCGTCCATTTCAGGTGAAGAGAGCATAGAGATTGTTTTTCATGGTGCAGACTGCTTTTGTGAGTATTTTATTGATGACATCAGCATCGGAAAAAGCAATAATATGTTTATCCCGCATCGGTTTGATATTACGGAGCAAGTAAAAGGAAAAACCAGGGTGGAGCTGTCGGTTATCATCAATGCCGCCATATATGAAGCAGCAAAGGCCGATTACACACCTTTGTGCACAGGACTTGATACCAATGCTGATCAGCTGTATGTGCGAAAGCCGCAGTATGCCTATGGGCATGATATTATGGTAAGAGCCGTCACGAGTGGACTTTGGCGCGATGTGGAAATGCTTGTACATCAAAAAAATGAAATTGAAGATATTTATTTTGCTAATCACGCCGTAAATGCCGAAAGAGCATATTTGTATGTGCATTTTAAGCTCAATTGTGATGTAAGAAAAATTGGCAGATTGTCTTTGAAAATAGAGGGAAGCTGCGGCGAGAGTCATTTTGAAATGACACATCAATTGACATTTGTATATGGTTTTTTTCGATTATACATATCAAACCCAAAACTTTGGTGGCCGAAGGGATATGGAGACCCAAACTTGTATGAGGTCAAGGCGACATTGATTGAGGATGGAGCGGAAATTGATGCAAAGTGCTATCGCATTGGTCTGCGTAGTATAAAGCTTCATCATACCGATATGGTAACGGACGAAAATCCGGCATTTGAATTTATCGTCAATGGGGAGAAGGTATTTATCAAGGGCACCAATCATGTTCCGGTGGATCCGTTTCCTTCCAATGAAAAAAAGTTTGAGCCTCAAACACTGGCTCTTATTGCCGATATTGGCTGTAATCTCATCCGTTGCTGGGGCGGCAATTATTATCCGGCACATGAATTATATGACTTTTGTGATGAAAACGGGATTTTGGTCTGGCAGGAATTTGCCATGGCCTGTGCCGCATACCCGCATGATGAAGCTTTTTTGGCCAATGTAAAAGAGGAAGCCATAGCTATTATTAAGATGCTTCGCAACCATGCATCCCTCGCCATTTGGGTGGGTGATAATGAGTGCGATATGGACTATGTCAGAAGAGGAATAAACCCCGATTTGAATATTATCACAAGAGAGCTCCTGCCGCGGCTTGCATTGCAGCATGATCCGTACAGGCCATATTTGGCAAGCTCGCCGCTGATTACAAAAGCAATGGCGCAAACCGGTGCATCCATGTTTTGCACAGAACTTGGCACGGAGGACCATCTTTGGGGGCCGAGGGATTATTTTAAAAGTGATTATTATACGAAATCAAAAGCACATTTTATCGGTGAAATAGGCTATCATGGTTGCCCTGCACGCTCTTCCATTGAAAAATTCATTGACGAGCAGTCTATCTGGCCGTGGCAAGACAATCTTCAGTGGGTTTATCATTGCACCTCCATGCTTGGGTTTGACAGCTGGATGAAATACCGTGTGCCGCTGATGGCAAACCAAACCGCACAGCTTTTTGGCCAGGTTCCTGAGCACTTAGAGGATTTTATATTTGCATCCCAAGCCTCCCAAGCCCAAGCAAATAAATTCTTTATTGAAATGGCAAGAATTCGCAAGAGCAAAATGGGTGGCCTCATTTGGTGGAATATAAGGGATGGCTGGCCTCAGTTTTCCGATGCGGTGGTGGATTATTACTTTCACCGAAAAATGGCATATGATTATATCAAAAAAAGTCAAGAGGATGTACTTGTTGCCATTGGGGAATATCAGGATTGGAATTTGCCGATATACCTTTTGAACGATACCTTAGAAGCAGTATCGGGAGAATATAAGGTGTATGATGCAGATACAAACGAGGTTTTCGCAGAGGGCAGCTACGGAGCAAAAGCCAATGAAACCATGAAAATTGGTTCATT
>CAZQDP010000087.1:0-7309 GCA_964592375.1 uncultured Eubacteriales bacterium
GTGAAGGATACGCTTTATGAATTGTGATAAGCATTATTACAACTAAAATTATTTACTTTCCATTATTATACCGCAAAATAATCAAAAATTCAAGGCTTTTTGACAAACTTTCATTTTGTCAACTATCTTTCTATTTTTGCAAAAATAATTTGAGCAACATGGACTTTTGCTTGAAGCGCACAATACGAAAAGTGAGCCATCTTCATGGAACAAAGCGTTTTTGTCCTATGGGTAGGGCATTAAAATCGTGGTTTTATTTGCCTTGCAAGAACAAATGACATAAACTTGACAAAAAGAATATATTATTATATATTATAGGCATAGTTTGAATATTTGGAGGTGTTCTATGGCAGGGATTAAATTTGTGGTGGACAGTTCAAGTGATATTACGGTTGAGCAGGCAAAAAGGTATGATATCGATATTATTCCCATGCAAATTACATTTGGCAAGGAGTGCTACCGTGATCTATTTGATATTGATGCCAAAACATTTTATGAGAAGCAACGGCAAACAGACCAGCTTCCGCAAACGGCACAGCCTGCATATGAAGATTTTTTTGAAAGCTTTAAAACTGCTGCCCTAGCAGGGAAACAGGTCATCTGCGTGACAATTTCATCCAAGGGCAGCGGAACCTATAATGTTGCCAATTTGGCAATGAATGCCTTGAAAGAAGAGATGGAAGCGGATATTGATATTATTGATTCATCTACCTATTCTGTAATCTTTGGGCAACCGGTGATTGAAGGCGCAATCATGGCGCAGGAGGGAAAGAGCAAGGAAGAAATTAAGGCACACATTTTATTTCGGGTTACCCATTATGAAATATTTATTGTTGCCGAAACGCTGAAATATCTCAAAAAAGGCGGTAGAATTCATCCTGCCGTTGCACTCATCGGCGAGGCACTGGATATCAAGCCTATTTTATCTGTGAAAGAGGGCGTTGTAGCCGGCGTTGAAAAGATTAGAGGCATCAAAAGGGCAAGCGCCAGAGCATTGCAGCTTGCGAAGGAAAGCGGTTTTTGTCCCGGTGGGGAGCTTTATCTTCTCACTGCAGATGCAACGCAGTCCAAGATAGATGAAATCACCGCGCTGATAGAAAAAGAGCTTGGCCCCTTCGCTATTCATCGGATCCAATTGGGGCCTACCATTGGAGTACATACCGGTCCGGAGCTTTGGGGACTGATGTACTTTCATCAAAAATGACAAGAAAAGGAAGGAAATCGCATTTGATAATCGGAAATGACTGGGATAAACTTTTGGAAAGCGAATTTGAGCAGGAGTATTTTCAAAGCATCATGCAATTTTTGGATGAAGAATATGTTAAAGGGGTTGTGTATCCAAAAAGAGAGGAAATATTCAGTGCACTAAAGCTTACACCATATGAAAAGGTGAGGGTACTTATCGTTGGGCAGGATCCCTACCATGGGGAAGGCCAAGCCCACGGGCTGGCATTTTCTGTTCTGCCGGGTGTGCAGTGCCCCCCTTCTCTTAAAAATATATACAAAGAACTGAGCGCCGACATCGGCTGCACAATTCCAAACAATGGCTATTTGCGAAAATGGGCAGGACAAGGCGTTTTGCTACTGAACAGTGTGCTTACGGTACGAGAAGGGCAAGCCAATTCACATAAGCAGTGCGGATGGGAAAAGTTTACAAACAAAATCATTGCACTACTGAACCTACGCAAGGAACCGATCATTTTTTTGCTTTGGGGTGCAAATGCAAAGGAAAAATTGACGCAAATTACCGGAGCCCAGCATGTTGTACTGAGTGCGGCTCATCCAAGTCCTCTTTCGGCATATCAGGGATTTTTCGGGTGCAGGCACTTTTCAAAGGTCAACCGAATATTGGAGGAAAATGGCGAGGAGAAAATCGATTGGCAAATTGAGAATATATCATAATGGAGGCATTAAAAATGAAAATTAAGGATATTTTGGATATTTTGGAAGCAGAAATTTTGTATGGAGAAGATCAGATGGACTGCGAAATTCACCAAGCCTGCGGAAGTGATTTGATGAGTGATGTACTGGCATTTGCACACGGTCAAGGCATGCTTCTGACCGGACTTGTCAACCCCCAGGTTATTCGCACCGCGGAGATGATGGATATCAAAGCGATTGCCTTTGTAAGAGGAAAGCGGCCGGATGAGGAAATTATTAAATTTGCACAGCAAAAGGATATGATTTTAATGAGAACTCGCTTTCCAATGTATTCCGCTTGCGGAAGGTTATATAGTAATGGGCTCAAGGGAAAGGAAGGGTGTGTCACATAATGCAGGAAGAAAATAAATTGGCACTTCACTTCCAGATTTGCGGAGATGATTTTTCCATGGCAGGAGAGGCCTCCGGTGCAGTAAAGCAGGTTTTGAAGCAAATTGGCATTGATCCGGAAATCATTCGCAAGGTGGCGGTTTCTCTTTATGAGGGCGAAATTAACATGGTTATTCATGCAAATGGCGGCACCATGGATGTGACCATTACCCCGGAGGAAATATGCATTGCACTGAAGGATAACGGCCCGGGGATACCCGATGTGGAGCTTGCCATGCGAGAAGGGTATTCAACGGCATCCGACGATGTACGTACCATGGGCTTTGGAGCAGGGATGGGCTTGCCCAATATGAAAAGGAATACGGATAAACTTCAAATTACAACCGAGCTTGGCAAGGGAACCACGGTGGAAATGATGATAAGAGCAAAATAGATGTGTATGGTGCCATTGTTTTGCAAGATGGTGAGGCTATGCTTGGCGTTTTATTTGATAAAAAAATAACAATAGCAATAGGAAAGCGGTGACCATTTATGGCGGAGTATTTTCATTCCGTAACGCTGGATACAGACATGTGCAAGGGATGCACCAACTGCATCAAACTTTGCCCTACCTCGGCAATTCGAGTGCGTGGCGGAAAAGCGAAAATCACCAAGGAGAGATGCATTGACTGTGGTGAATGCATTCGGGTTTGTCCTTATCATGCAAAAAAAGCGATAACAGATCCTTTGGAGTGCATCCAGGATTATCAATATAAGATTGCATTACCGGCGCCCTCCCTATACGGCCAGTTCAAAAAAGCGGCGAGCATAGATGCTGTTTTGGAGGGGCTTATCGGTATTGGGTTTGATGATGTGTTTGAAGTGGCAAAAGGTGCCGAAATTGTAGCGGCGGCAACGAAGCTGCTGTTTTCCTCCGGCGAGCTTTTGCGGCCTGTTATTTCCTCTGCTTGTCCGGCGGTGCTAAGGCTGATATCGGTACGGTTTCCAAATCTTATCGGCAATGTCATTCCCTTGCAAGCACCTTTGGATGTTGCGGCAAGAATAGCCAAGGACTCTGCGGCAAAAAGAACAGGGATAGACCGAAAGAACATTGGCGTGTTTTTTATCTCACCCTGCGCCGCAAAGGCTACTGCCGTTAAATCACCTATTGGCATTGAACGCTCCGAGGTGGATGGCGTTATTTCCATGAAGGATATTTTTAGAAGGCTATCGGCGGCCATTGCAAAGGCGGCCCATCCTCACAAAAGAGCCACGGCAGGCTGTAAGGGTGTAGGCTGGGCACTCTCCGAGGGAGAAAGCCATGCCATTGGAAGCGGAAACTTTATCGCAGTAGACGGCATTGCAAACTGCATTAAACTGCTGGAGGAAATTGACAATGGGAAGCTGCAAAATGTAGATTTTATTGAGCTTTCTGCTTGTGAGGGCGGCTGCGTGGGTGGCGCATTAACGGTGGAAAATCCCTACATTGCAAAAAACAGAATTTCAACGCTTCTCAAATCCGTGCCTTGCGAGGAAATTGAACCTATTTCGGAAAAAGAAATACAAAAAGTACTCAACAAAACACCTATTTTGCACAAAGCGGTGATGAATTTAGACACGAATATTATTGTTGCCATGCATAAGATTGAAATGATGGAAAAAATATATCAGGAGCTACCACAGATTGATTGTGGTGCATGCGGCGCACCGGATTGCAAGGCGCATGCGGAGGATATTGTGCGTGGGCTAGCCAGTGAAACAGACTGTATATTTAAGCTCAGAGAAAAAGTAAGAGCCCTTGCGGCCCAGATGATGGAAATTGAGAGCCATATGCCGCCGTCATTGGATCGGCCGCAAAGCAAAGAGAAAGACGATGAATAAGGGGTTCGAAAAGCGCGTTTGCGGCTCTTTGGAATACCTTGTGGCTACGCATTTTGAAAAGGCAGGCTTTGCTCAGCATATGTTTACCACGCGGCGCGGCGGAGTAAGCGGCGGTAGCCTTGCTTCGCTGAATTTAGGACTAAATCGCCCCGAAAAGCGGGAGAATATTTTAGAAAATTATAAAATCGCTTGTGCGTGCCTTGGGCAAGATTATACAAAGCTCATCTTGCCACAGCAGGTACACAGCACCAATATTCATATTGCCACGAAGGCCGATATGGGATGTGGGATAACTTCGGATGTGATTTTGCAGACGGATGGACTCATCTTGGCAGAACATGGCATGGGACTTGGCATCTTTTATGCGGATTGTGTGCCGATTTTGCTTTGCGATCCCGTGCAAAGGGTAGTAGCCGCCGTTCATGCAGGCTGGCGAGGAACGGTAGGTGGCATCGCCGGCAAGGCAGTGGCTATGATGATGGAAAAGTTTTTGTGCAAAGCGGAAAATATTTTGGCCGCGATTGGTCCGTCTATCGGTCCTTGTCATTTTGAAGTGGGCCGGGAGGTTGCGGAAGCTTTTTTGTGCGCAGATATGAAAGCGTGCGTTGCGCCAAAGGGAGAAAAATATCGGATTAATCTTTGGCAGGCGAACACGGATGTGCTCATCGGAGCGGGACTTGCGGGAGAGAATATATGCTGTGCCATGGAGTGTACTTGCTGCCATGATGGTCTGTATTTTTCGCACCGGGGCTGTGGCAGTGACACGGGCCGCATGGCCGCACTTATTTTTCACCAGTAATGTCAATCGTTTATTGAATAAAGGTGGTTTTTACATGAGAAATAAACTGATCATGAAGTACCCTGCGAGTTGGCATGGGGATATGTGGCGGGAAGCCTCCCCGGTTGGAAATGGTGAAATTGGCGGGCTTATCTATGGCGGCGTACATAAAGAAATCATTGCACTCATTCATGGAAAACTCTGGTGGGATTATACAGATAAGGAGCTGCCCGATGTGAGCGCTACCATTGCGCAGATGCGTGCACTTTTAAAGGATAATAAAGTGCAAGAAGCAGAAAATGTGATGAAAAACGAGCTACTCAGACTCGACTATCGTCCGCAATCGGCTCGCCCTCTGCCGCTTGCAGATATCAATATTCTAAATCACAATTCGCAGGGATTTAAGAAATATGTGCGAGAAATCAATATGGAAAATGGCGTTGCCTCTGTTTGTTGGAATGATAAAGAGAGTAGATTTACCCGTGAATTCTTTATTTCAAGAGCCAGTGACATTGCTTGCTATAAAATGCATGTACAAGGTGATGGCGCATATGATGCCGATTTTTCCATCAGTTTGCACGATTTGGAAACCATCGGCAGCCTAACGCCACCTGCAAATAGTGAGACCATTTGTGAGAATGGCTATATCAAGTTTGCGGCTACGGCGGAGGAGGATTTTGGCGCAGTTGCATTCATCAAGCATAATGGCACCGAGCGCTACCAAAAAAATGCGATTTGCATTTCGAATGCAACGGAAATTGAGGTCTTTACCAAAGTTTTTATCAAAGAAGAAAGGCATGTGGCATGGTCAAGAGCACAAACGGAGCTTAATCGCAGTTTGTCGTATGACAAGGAGCTTGACATGCACACGAAATTGCATTCCAAGCTGTTTCATGCGCTGCAATTTCATATCGGCGGCAAGGATTATCATCTTTCAAACGAAGAACTATTACTGGAGGCATATCAAGGGGAGGCCCCCAAGGAGTTTATTGAAAAGATGTGGTCATTTGGAAGATACTTACTCATTTGTGCATCCAGAGAAGGTGGGTATCCGTGCCAACTTTATGGCCTTTGGACAGGGAGTTATAATGCCATGTGGCCATGGAATATGTTTAATGTCAATATTGAAATGATCTATTGGCAAGCGCTCTCCGGCAATATGCCGGAAATGCTACTTAGCGTATTTGATTATATTGATGCAAGAATGGATCATTATCGCATCAATGCAAAGCAATTATACAATTGTCGCGGCATTAATATTTCGTCCATCAATACCCCGGAATCGGGTTTGCATAAGGGTCGTTATATTTATCCCCATATTCTGCATTGGACAGGAGCGGCAGGCTGGATAGCACAGCATTATTTTGACTATTATCTCCATACAAACGACATCACCTTTTTAAAAGATCGTGCAATGCCGTTTATGGCGGAGGCCGCCTTGTTTTATGAAGACTTCATGACCATTGACGATAATGGATATCTCTTGTCTTCTCCATCGAATTCACCTGAAAACACTCCGCGAAATGTGAAAAATGATCTCAAAAGCAATTCAGAGGTTGCGGTGAATGCCACCATGGATTTCGCCATTTTAAAGGAGCTTTTATCTAACCTACTCCTCAGCAACACCATCACCGGTTTATATAGCGAAAAAATCGAAATTTGGCAAGAGATGCTTAGCCGCATTCCGCCTTATCAGCTCAATGAGGATGGTGCCATCAAAGAATGGATGCACCCGTTTTATCAAGACAATTATGAGCATCGGCACCAATCGCATGTGTACCCTGTTTTCCCCGGCACGGAAATTACAAAGCATAACAATCCTACGCTGTACAAAGGCTTTGTCACGGCCATGGAAAAGCGAAAGGTTGTCGGTCTAAAGGATCAGTCCGGCTGGTCGCTCACTTACATGTCGAATGTTTTCGCAAGAATGGGTGATGGGGATACCGCAATGGAATGCCTTCATCTTCTGAGCAGGTCAAACGTGATTAATAATTTTTTCACGGTGCACAATGATTGGCGCAGAATGGGCATTGCCATCTGCAATGATTATCGATACGCTCCGGTACAACTCGACGGCAATATGGGATTTACCGCTACTATTCATGAAATGGCCATTTTCTCTACCAAGGACGAAGTATATGTATTTAATGCCATTCCTTCCGATTGGGAAAAAGGCAGTGTTGGGCCGCTGCTTACTCGAACCAATAGTGAGGTCTCTCTTACATGGGATAAAGGAAGCAAAGAAGCCAAGGTGATCGTAAAGCAGCTTAAAAAAGACACCATTTTTCACCTCATTATCCCTTCGCACATGCACTTTTCGGACTTTGAAGGCACTGCGCGGCAGGTTGGTTTAAAAAGCGGAGAAGCACTAGAATTTACGCTTTTTATCGATTGATTATT
>CAZQDP010000088.1:0-7033 GCA_964592375.1 uncultured Eubacteriales bacterium
TCGCAGTAGGAAACCTCGCAGTCACTGGTATCATACAAAGTAACACCGGCACTGAGGGTAGCTGTTGTGCTCAGCTCGGTAAAATTTTGAATTTTACAATTGCTGATGGTATTGTATCTACTTTTTGCATCCGGATAAGTAGTGCGGCTTAGCGGATTGTATACACAAATCCCGCCTGTGCCCACATGCTCAATCCAGCAGCCGTAAATATTGATATATTCATTGTCTTCATATACATTAATGCCCATGCCGCCTATATTTTTAAAATGGCAGTTTTTGATATCAATGTTATCCGTGTGCCTAAGGGTAATTCCGGCGCCTAAGTTCGTAGATATTGCAAATTTAGAGCCGTATAGATACAAGCCGTCAAAGGTAATATTTTTCACATGTGTACCGATGGCAGAGCCTGCTACATTGATAATGCTCAGTACCTCCGGAAGTAAAATGGTACTGCTACTCGGATTGCCATCCATGGGCCAATAGTACAAATCACCGTTTGGTTCATCGTAATACAGCTCACCCGGCGTATCAAGAAGCTCGTAAATTCCTTCAATAAAATACCTATCCTTGGCTTTTGTACCATCTGAAACGACACTGCCAAATGGCGTAGTGAAATTAATTTTCCTTTGAGTTATATCGGTATCAATGGAGGAAATCTGCCGATGATCCATGCCCCAGTCGGGTGTGCCGCCATAGCACCACCACACCACCTTTGCACTGGCAGGCCACGCAAATTTTGTCCAGCCGGAAGGATTGAGGTCATTGGCATAATATTGAAGGTAATATCCGGCCGGATCTCCCGACTCGGAAATAAGGTAACTGCCGGCATTGGGCTGATAATCCTTGTCTGCCTTAAAATTAGGATATCTAGCCACCCTACCAAGCTTTTCATTTTCATAGATATTGCCGATTGTAAGGCCTGTGCCTACATTGACCTTATACATACTTGTGCCGGTTACCTGCGTCCACCCGGTGAGATTTCTGCCCCCGATGATGCGCGCACTCCCCACGGCATCCTTATTTTTATAGATTATTTTATAACCGTTGGTACCTGAATCTTGATCGGTTAGTTGGAATGTGCTACTCGTATAGTAATCACCCTGTGCCAAATACACGGTAATATCATGCGTCATATAGGAATTATAGGCTCTGATAATATAACGAGCCCTTTCAAGGGTGCGAAACGGTAGGCTTGTGGTGCCCGGATTGGTATCGCTACCGGTGGGGGATACATACAACTGCTGCACATCTGCATTTACATTTGTGGGCATGCCACCATAGGACCTCAAATTATCAAACCCGGCCTTGTATGTGCCCACTCCCGTTCCCGTAGAAATCACAAATGAAGTGTATTTTACCTCACCCACGGGAGGATAATCCGGAGATACGGAGGATGTTAGCACACCCTTATGACGGTATTCAAAGGAATAGGTCGAAACCTTATGGCTATTTAAATACACATCGTAAGCTTGCTCCTCGGGCTTTACATGAATTTGCAACTTGTGTTTTTTCGTCGCTGTCCCGGCAAGCATTTGAGCATGAGTATTGTAATCGTATATTACATTTCCACTGGCACCAGCTGTATACCCGGCCATATTGTTGATACTTTGTTTGCTCAGAAGTAAATGGATATACCCTTTCTCCGCACTGGTTCCATTGTTGTCCTTTCCGTTAATGGCAAGGCTCATACCGGCAGTAGATTCTGCCACAGGCATATAATCAAACTCAACTGTAAAAGCCCCTGAGGCAGGCGAAGTGAAATTATAGCGAATACTGGGCGGACCATATCCTACCGGAGTAGGCGACGGCCAAGTTTTATCAAAATATAAGTATTTATCACTACCTGTGCCTTGTCTGGTGAATATACTGGTTAAATTCCCGGTGTCACCCGGAGCCGCGGTGGCGCCTGCAATACCGGAATCAAAGGTATCCTGCGATATAAAAGTGGTGCCACTTGCCTCAGGAGGTGCTGTGCGAGAGGGATTGGTTACCGGGCTTGGCGCAGGCGTCGTATCTGCACCAATGGCATTATAATCCAAATGCGCCATGGCAGGTGCCAGATACGCATCTGCAAAGTTTGCACTCACGGGTATGTACTTTTTACCCTCTGCAACAATGAGCGTAGGTGCAGAGACTTCTCCCGATAAATTAAAATAGCTTTTAATGGATGCCAAATCGGTTGCTTGTCCCGCTTTTACCTTGAATTTCATTACCGTCGTAAATTCATTGCCAGAAGCCGGACTGTAATGGATACTTAGTTGTTCACTATATGCTTTTTCAAAACCAACAGATGCATAATATACCGTTGGCAAGCTGTGCACAAGAACCTTTAGGGTCTTTCGATAGCCGGTTGGCATATTGGAATAGGTCGCAAAAGTGCTTATGGTTGCATCCGTTAAAAAATCGCTGTTTTGATAAGCGTTAACGATGGTGGTTCCATCGGTTTTAACCATGTCTACCTTGTCATTTTTATAAGTTATACCAAATTTTGCGGTGCTCAGGTTGGTAAGCGGCCCATATAATTTGGATGTGATGGTTACTATGTCCCCCGAAAGAGAAGCATAACCGATAAACCCTGCATTGGTTCCGCCATATGCCTTTACGTTATCAAAGCCGCCCTTGTAGGTTCCGACGCCCGAAGCGGTGGCAATTTGAAAGCCCACAAATTTCACCTCACCCGTAGGCGGGTAATTGGAGGACATGGAAGAAGTCAACATTCCTTTATGCCTAAATTCAAAGGAATAAGTTGATACCTTGCCTCCATTTACAAATACATCATAGCTTTGCTCCTCAGGCTTTACCAATACCTGCACTTTGTATTTAACCGAAGGGGTACCGGCACTCATTTGTGAGGGCGTGTTTTTCGTGGGGAAAATGCTACCGCTTGTGCCGCCCATGGCACCTGCGATATTGAGAATATCGGATTTGCTGATACTGCAATTTGCAAACCATTCCTCCGCACCTGCGCCGCCATTTCCTTTGCCGAAAAACAGCAGGCTAAAAGCTCCTTGCGCCGGTGTGGGTGCGGGAGAGATATCCACAGGCATATAATCAAATTCCACTGTGAAAGGTCCCGAGGATTGAGACGCAAAATTATATCTGATTGCAGGTGCAGATGTGCCGTACACGTAATCAAAGTACATAAATTTATCCGTACTGCCTTTTACTGTAATGGAGTTCGGCCCATCTGCCGGTTTTGTAACTGTTCCTGCAGGCGTTCCACTCTCAAAATTATCCAGCGCAACATAATTTGTACCAACCATGGGAGGCGATGCCGTGCGAGTGGGATTATTCACACTGTTGCCAGGTGCCGGCGTTGGGTCGGTGCCAATGGCCGTGTAGTCTATATGAGCAATGGCCGGTGCCACATACGCATCCGCAAAATTGCCGGATACGGGAATAAATTTTTTCGCTGAAGCGGTAATTAAAGTGGGCGCAGATACTTCCCCCGAAAGTCCGAAATAGCTCTTGATGGATGTGAGGTCCGTCGCTTGTCCGGTCTTAATCTTGAATTTCATTGTGACTGTAAACTCTGCGCCTGCTGAAGGATTGTAATCCCTGCTTATCTGATTTGCAAGCGGACTGTCAAATCCGGCGGATGCAAAGTATACAGAGGGCAGGCTGTGAACGAGCACCTTTAAGGTTTTTCTAAAATCCGTGGGTACATTGGTGTACGTTGCAATTCCGGTGACATCTGTATCTGTCATAAAATCGCTGTTTTGATATGCGCTTACAATCGTTGTCGCGTCCGTTTTCACCATATCTACCTTATCCTTGTTATAGGTCACTCCAAACTTGGCACAGCTAAGCTTGGTAATTGGCCCATAAAGGGTTGCATTGATGGTGACTACACTTCCCGAAAGAGAAGCATAACCCACAAATCCGGCGCCGCTGCCAAGGACTGTGCTTCCGCTCATGGATATCCCGGATGTGCTGACTCTTCCGAATGTACATACCGAAAGTAGTAACATGACCACCAAGACCAGTGAAAAACTCTTTCTTACCATGAATATTCCTCCTTAGATTATACTTTAAAGACGACTCGTCTTTAATCCGCACATCATTTACCGACCGAGAAATTGGCACTGACTTTTGCAGTAAAAGGTAGAAAGAAAAAGAACGAAAATTGCGGCATATTTAAATAACAGCCGGTGAAAACGCATTTTAGCACTCATTTATTGTTGATAAAATAAAATTTTGATTTTTGCATGAACATGCTTAATATTAACTTTGTATATGGATTGAAACTCTCCGGTTCGCGGTACAGTAATCAGTACAAGAATAAACAGAATATCATTTATGTGTGCCTTTATTATACCACATATCATGTTACTCGTCTATACTCAAAAAGATTATTTTTGTATATATTAGGCTCTAAATAACAAAAAATCCCCCTATTGTAGGGAGATTTTTATAATTTTTTACTAGTTTTTCACCTATTTGATGTTCAGCCTTGCATCTGCGCGAATTGCTCCTTCAAAGCAGTGTATAACTGCTGATACATGGCATATTGCTTTGCATATGCTGCCGAATTTTGTGCAACTGGCAACTGGCTTGCGGTTACTTTAATAGCAATATCGCATGCTTCGGGTACACTTTTATATATTCCGACCCCTGTTCCTGCCAGCAGTGCCGCACCAAGTGCAGGTCCTTGCGCGGAATTGATGGTAACCATGGGCGTAGCAAACATATCTGCTTGCATCTGTCGCCACAGCTTGCTATTGCCGCCGCCGCCTGAGGCTCTTACTTCACTAACGTCAATACCCATTTTTCGGATCAGTTCCATGCAGTCTTTTAAAGAATAGGTTACCCCTTCCATTACCGCCCTTAGCATATCTCTTTTTGTATGCTTAGCAGATAAACCAAAAAACACGCCTCTGGCATATGGATCTAGATGAGGTGTTCTCTCTCCCATCAGATATGGTAAATAAATAAGTCCGCCGCATCCTGCATCCACCCTATCTGCCTCTTGATCCATCAGATAATAAGGGTCAACCTCCATATTCTTAGCCGCGTGCATCTCGCTTTCACAGAAATTATCCCGGAACCATTTAAGGGAGAGCCCGGCCGCTTGCGTTACACCCATTACGTGCCAAGTATCCGGAATGGCATGACAAAAGGTATGCACCCTTCCCTGCGGGTCAATGGTCACTTTGTCTGCATACGCAAATACAACGCCAGAGGTGCCAATGGTGGAAGACACCACGCCACTTTTCACAATGCCGCTACCAATGGCGCCGGCCGCTTGATCTCCGCCCCCACCTGCAACGGGCGTGCCCGGTAAAAGCCCTGTTTCCATTGCGGCGGCGCGATGCAACTTGCCACTGATTTCGTAGGATTCATACACCGTCCCAAGCATGGATTTGTCTATCCCAAGCTTCGTTAGCACCTCATCGCTCCATTTGCGCTGTGGCACGTCCAAAAGCTGCATACCGCTTGCATCCGATACCTCGGTCGCGAATTCTCCGGTTAGTTTAAAGCGTATATAATCCTTTGGCAGAAGAATTTTTCTGCATTTTTCATAGTTTTGTGGCTCATTGTTTTTAACCCACATAATTTTTGAGGCGGTAAATCCGGTCAGCGCCGGATTGGCTGTAATTTCAATTAAACGCTCCTTGCCGATAAGTGAGGTAATCTGCATGCATTCCTTGCCTGTTCTTTGGTCACACCAAATGATGGATTTGCGAATAACCTCATTATTTTCATCCAGCATCACAAGACCGTGCATTTGTCCGGATAAACCAATTGCCGAAATCTCCTCACCCTTCACGCCGCTTTTATTAAGCGTTTGCCTGATGGTTTCTACAACCGCATTCCACCAATCTGCCGGCTCCTGCTCCGCCCAAAGTGCGCTCTGTTGATAGAGCGGATACTCGCAGAGTGCAGATGCTTTGGTGTTTCCCACTTCATCAAATAAAACTGTTTTTGTTCCTGAGGTGCCAATATCAATTCCCAATAAATATGCCATTATATCTCCTCCATTTTACATCGAATATCTATACTTGAAACAAGCAAGCGCCAACTTTTGTGTGCTCTATTTCAATAATTGCAACGCTCGGCGTAGTACCGCTGTTAAACCCACCGGGGTTAATGAGATATATCCCCTCTTTTTTTTCAATGATGGGCTGATGTGTGTGCCCATAAATGGCTATTTGTGCACCACACCGCTTTGCCGCTTGCAGCAGCAAAGCATCGGAACACTTGACCGAAAACCCATGCCCATGGGTAAGGAAAATTTTTACGCCCTGCATTTCTATTTCCTTTGTTTGCGGCCCTCCCTCATGAGCATCCCCGTTTCCGCATACAAATTCATACCGAAAATGTGGCCAAATTGCCATGATGCGCCGCACGTCGCGAACATAATCTCCTGCATGCACAACAAGGTCGATCTCTCCAATCCTATCCATGGCAGAGAGCACATAATCTATATGCCCATGCGTGTCGGATGCGGCGAGTATTCTCATTGACTCTCTTCCTCTGCTAAGTATGTTATTCCATACATCCCAAACATTTCAATTCTGCCGATTGGTAGCTTCAAATATCCCTCATTCTCCGTAAGATTACCATGATAGACCACCTTCATCTCAGAGGGCAGTGACAACATACTTTTAACCTTTTTATTGCCGAGATGAATCCATACTGCCGTATTGGTTACCGGCACCAAGGGATACTGCTCCTGCATATTCAATACAGAAAGAATATACCGCCTTTTCTCGGGCTGATGCAT
The DNA here is from genome assembly GCA_964592375.1 of uncultured Eubacteriales bacterium. Lineage (GTDB taxonomy): Bacteria > Bacillota > Clostridia > RUG12999 > RUG12999 > CAZQDP01. The sequence goes on from CAZQDP010000088.1 coordinate 6,728, forward strand.
CATCACAAATTCAATCGGATACGGTGCATCGGACAAAATGGCATACTCCCCTTGGCAGAGCAAATCGATGGCCTTTAAAAAAACCTTTGCATTATCCGTTGTATATAATTTTTCATATGCTCCGGCGCTCCATAGCACTCTGCCCTTGCCTTCCTTTCGCAAAATCATGGCAGGCATGTCTGTATCACGCCCGGGAGGATTGGAATGAATGCTGGCTACATGCAGCCCATCGGATGGATCGGTATAGGGTAGCGTAATGGTAGCTATAACCTCCTCAGGATAATTTGCTTTTGCGATATACTGCGG
>CAZQDP010000089.1:0-6604 GCA_964592375.1 uncultured Eubacteriales bacterium
GGTTGCAACCGCAAATAGGTATTGATCCTTTTTGGGTTTTAATTTGAGTATAAATCTCTCTACAATAAGAGGAATTCCCCACATGTACACCGGAAATACAATGCCGATAACAGAAGCCTCTGTGGAAAAATCACCAAGCCCCATAACCGATGGGATGGAAATAACCTTTGCGTCTATTTTCTCAGCAATTTCCTTGGCCGCCACAAGCGAATTACCCGTGCCTGTAAAATAATAAATTTCTGCGCCCATGATTTTTACCCCTTTCTTTTTGAAGGTAACTGTAAAACTATTTTCCAAGGTCCATCTCAACAGACCCAACTTGAGAATCCACTGTAATTGTAGGCATGGAACTGCCCACTTGATAATATAATGATGATTTTAATCCATCCCTTTGAACACTTCCCACATTGCTACTCAGACTGCCGAGATTGACCTTCACATCATATAGGCCTTCTTGGTCCTTTGCAAGTGAAAGCTTTACGCTTCCTGTAGAAGCTGATATTTTAGAATTCTGCGTGATTTTTTGATCAGTTTGCACAGAAACGCTGCCAACCTTGCTGTCAATATCAAAACACCCTGAAATGCCGGATATGTTTACGCTTCCAACACTTGAACGAACCAATACTTTTCCACTCACATCTTTGATGTCTACATTGCCTACCTTGCTGTCGATGTCAATGGCGGTGCCCTCGGGCAGACTGACTTTTAAATCAACCTTGGCAAACTTTTGTATGTCCTTCCCTTGTACAGTGACTGTGCCCTCGCTAACCTGAACAAGGTCGTTTATCAGGGCTGTCTTCTCCTCGCTAGCGTGCTTATAATATATTTTCGCCGTTACACTTGGCGTGTCCGCTCCTCTTACCACCTCAACATTACCTGCACTATGATGGTTCACGATGAAATGATCTCCGGTGAGTGTAAAGCTTTTTTCTATGCTGTTACTATAAAAGTGATCCGTCCAAACAAAGGGAATTTGATGAAAAAACGAGGTTCCATTTTGAAATAGGTAGCCCACAATCAGCATAACAATCAATAATGGTATTATCCATCCACAGCCTGCTCCCGAGTGGCGATGCTCATCTTTTGAAAATAAATGAGACAATAGCATTTCAATTCCAACAAAAATAAGAATAATAGGCCACCATCTAGCAAAGATACTCAGCAAATCCCCAAAGGATAGATCCATAGCAAAAACACCAATGCCTATACCAATGAGCAAAAGTCCAAATGTGATACTTCCTACATTTTGTCTTCTCATTTACATGCTCCTTAAACAATCTTTTTTTATCACATTATTTTATACTTACTCCACCAAACAAGCAAATTGCATTTAAATGAATGGTTGGCGCATCTATCTCGCCGGATTGCACTGCCTTTGCGTCAACACCGCCAAAAATCGGCGTACACGATACTTTCACCTTGACATTCGACGGAATGTAGATGTCTGCACCGCCAAAAATGGTGGTTGCATCTATCACAACATCTTGCGTAATATGCGCAAGTCTTAAATCAATGTCAAATCCTCCAAAAATGGCGGTAAAATTTGCTCCTTCGAAGTTTTGGTTGGCAAAGCTTAAATTTTGGCCTCCGAAAATAGCAAAATAATCGAACTCTCCTGGACTAGCATTGAGATTACACCCACTTTTCAGCCTGCCTTTGAAGATAATAGAGACACCGAGTAAAATGAAAATCAACGGCACAAACATTTTAGAGACATCAAATCCAAGATGCCTTTGAAATGACAGTAATAGCAAACTGCCAATAACAAGACCTATGATATTCCCTCTATTCGCTCCTTGTTGAAATACACTAACAAGGCATGGAATAATGATAAAGAGAGTCCACCAGCCATCAAAAAAAAGGTTGAAATTCCAGATGCTTAAAGCATTCCCTAAAAAGCCTACCCCAATGATGATAAAAATCAATCCCCATACAATACCACTTGCTTTGTTTCTCATTTTCATCCTCCTATTCTTCTATTCACCTTCGTAAGAAGGCGGAATATCCAAAAAAGTAACCTCTTTATTTTTTTCAATGGCTCTGCCAAGCATCCATTGGTCTTTAAAAAGAACAACAGACCTCCCGTATTGGTCCTCTACAAGGCATGCACTGTCTGTATACCCCAGCATATCCTTGGTAATACTGCCGCCCACCACCCAACGCGCAAATGCATATGGAAGAGGCTGAATAATAATATCCACCCCATATTCACCTTTCATCCGATAGGTAAGCACCTCAAACTGCAGCACTCCTACTACCCCAATGGTCAGCGTTTCCACTCCAATATTGGGCTGTTTAAATACTTGAATGGCGCCTTCCTTGGAAATTTGCTCAATCCCTTTGAGAAACTGCTTGCGCTTCATGGCATTTTTAGTCATCACAACGGCAAAATTCTCTGCCGGAAAGATGGGAATGCCTTCAAATTTAAACGTTTTCTTGGCACCACAAAGTGTATCCCCGATATTGAAAATGCTAGGGTCAAACACTCCGATAATATCCCCCGCATACGCTTCCTCCACCACCGTTCTCTCTTGCGAAAAAAACTGTTGTGGCTGCGATAAGCGAATATTTTTGCCGGTTCGTACATGGTTTACTTCCAAGCCTTTTTCAAACTTGCCGGAACAAATTCTGATAAAGGCAATTCGGTCTCGATGTGCCGGATCCATATTGGCTTGAATTTTAAATACAAAACCCGAAAAATAATCCTCATGCGGCAGCACTTCTCCTCCGCTGCTCATTCTACCACCGGGTGAGGGAGCAATACCGATAAATTCATTTAAAAAGGGCTGTACGCCGAAATTGGTCATGGCACTGCCAAAAAACATGGGTGTAAGCTCACCGGCAAGCACTTTATCCATATCAAATTCATCGCCCGCAATGTCAAGCAGGGCAATGTCTTCTGAAAGCTTATTAAAAGCTTCCTCTCCGAGTAGTTCAACAAACGCTTTGTCTTTCACATTTCCCGTGCTGGAGGAAATGATTTTGGCGCCATGATCTCCCGACGCTTCAAAAAGCTCTATCTGTGAAAGCTTTCGGTTATATACCCCCTTAAATTGCCCCTCCACACCCACCGGCCAATTCATCGGGCAGGAGCGAATTCCCAAGGTTGACTCAATATCCTCCATCAGCTCAAATGGATCTTTGCAATATCGATCCAGCTTATTCACAAAGGTAAAAATCGGAATGCCGCGCATCCTGCATACATGAAACAGCTTTTTGGTCTGTTCCTCAACACCTTTTGCACCGTCCACAAGCATGACTGCACTGTCAGCCGCAATGAGTGTTCGATAGGTATCTTCACTAAAATCCTGATGCCCCGGTGTATCCAGTATATTGATACGATATCCCTCGTAATCAAAATTCATCACACTGGAGGTAACAGATATACCTCTTTGCTTTTCAATTTCCATCCAATCGGAAACTGCAAATTTTTTGGCTTTTCGTCCCTTGACCGTTCCTGCAAGTTGAATTGCGCCTCCGTATAGTAGTAGCTTTTCGGTTAAAGTCGTTTTTCCCGCATCAGGGTGAGATATGATTGCAAAGGTTTTCCTTCGCCCAATTTCATTTTTGGTGCCGTTTTGCACTGCCATGAATTACCGTCCTTTATAATTATTTTCTACTAATAATATCATATATGATACTGCCATTTCTGTCAAGTATATCTACCCCACAATTTGCAAAAATATTCTTGCCGTTCCATCTTCTTCCTCTTCCCTTTTCGCTCTGCAAGCAGGGCATGTCGTTCCCTCTTGGCCTTGCCCCGCATATACTATAGGGAAGAATAAATACCATATTTATTTTTCCCTATAGAAAAAGAATGATGATTTGGAGGTGCGATGATGCGCTTTAAAAATAAATGTAAAAAGAACCATGCGCACAGCGAAAACACAGCGTTTATGAATATCGGTTGCAGATCTTATCAGCTCGAGTCATGCTGCAAAAAACATAAAGAAGACGATTGCAACTGCCTATCACAGCACCATGTGCATGAATTTGAAGGAAGCACGATGCAATCCGAATGCGGCAATAATAGACATAATCACCGCTTCGCAGGTGTTTCTGGTCCTGCAATATATAAAGACTGCGGTCATGTTCACGAAATTTCAACTGCGGTAGATTACTTTGGTCATTATCATACTATCAAGGTCCTCTCAGGTCCTTGTGTTGAGGTCGGGAACGGAAAGCATGTTCACTCCGTTTGCGGAAAGACTTCTATTGAGGATTGTCACTGCCATGAATTTGTCTTTGCCACTTTGATAGAAGAACCATTGAAGTTCTAAGCACAAAAGGGGCTGTGGCAATTCATTTTAAGTGTCACAGCCCGCTATAACCGTCCAAACTTTACATTTCACAAGATATTTTATACAACAAACTTGCAAAAAATGAATTTGTTTAGTAAATTGTAAGCATCAGTAAAAAATGGAGGTTATTCGCAGATGAAAAGAAACATATCGTTTTCTTGTATCATGATACTGCTCATCACAATTTTCGTCGGCTCGTATTCTGCAAGCGGACAGGTCTTCATTCCTGCTGCACTCACCTTCATGTATCCTGATTTTTCAAACATATCCGATATATTGCTCAGTGGTTCTGCCGTTGTGCAGGATGAGAGCGCATCTGATGCCATCCGTTTAACAGACAATGTCACATGGCAAAACGGTAGCTTTTACCACGGGAACTACGTATCCCTTGCAAATAATAAGTCCTTTAGCACCATGTTTTCTTTTAAAATGACCAAACCACAGACCAAAAGCTCAGGAGCAGACGGCATTGTGTTTATGCTGAGTAATACCACAAGTAACCAAGGCGTTGCAGGTGGCGGCATCGGATTTCATGGGATAGCAGGTAGCCTTGGCATTGAATTTGATACGTATGATAATGAAAACAGTTACGGCGACATTGGCCTGTATCCAAATCATGTGGCAGTAAGTGTTAACGGAGATACTTCTCGCCCCATCGCCAAAATCAAGGAGGCCGACATTGAGGCCATCTATGGCGTGGAAAGCGGCACATATAATTTCAGCAATGGGACAAGCAACGGAAATCTGGCACCTGCCGCCGGGTCTGAAAGAACATACTTTTCATGGATAGACTATGACGGTCTTCAGAAGGTCTTAAGCATAAGAATGAATGTCAATTCCAACGAGCGGCCGGATAAGGCCATCATTACACTAAGCCTCGATCTTGGCCCTGCATCAATTTTAGGTAGTGATAAGGTTTATGTGGGCTTTACAGGTGCTACCGGCGGATGTTGGTCTGAGCAGTATATTAAGTCTTGGTATTTTAATAATGATTTTCTTCCTCTATCCATTGACCCTTCAAAAAGCACTTATGTGGCGGCTCCTACAATCACCATGACCGCTACTCCTTCGCAAGATTTGCAGAAAAGCACCATGACCGCCACCGTACTTGATGCAGGCGGAATGCCAGTTGTAGGCGTACCTGTCTCCTTTTCCATTTTATCCGGCCCTAAGGCAAGCTTTACAACACCCTCCATCGCCATTACAGATGAAAATGGTATCGCAACGGCAGAAATAGACGCCTCCGACGCACCAAAGGGAACCACGGTTGTTGATGGTGCAATTGATGCTGCTTATGGCGGAAACCATGCAAGCGTTGCCATAGAAAACGTTGGCAACAGCAGTGTTTCCCCAGAAATATCGGACTTTGCACTTGCCATTCGCAAGAATACAATTTACCGTTTTACAGGAAAAGAATTCAAAGACCATTATACCAGTAACGTGCAATGCATAAAAATAACAGCTCTGCCTGCCACAGAATCAGGCGTTTTATACTACAATGAAGAAGCTTTATCCGAGGGCATGGTTATTCCCGAGGACAGATTACATCTTCTAACCTTTGATGCGGCAACATACTATACGGGAGCCCCTATTTTAAAATGGCAAGCTTCAAATAACGGATTGGATTTTTCATCCGAAGCAAGTATAACCTTGAATATCACCGCCAATCGAGCACCCTCCTCCACTAATTATTCCCTTCAAACAAACGTGAATACACCAACATCAGGTACAATCATCGCTACGGATGCTGATAATGATACCTTACTATATTCCGTCAGTACCGCCCCTGCAAAAGGTACTGTAAACATTAATCCTACAAATGGTCAGTGGATTTATACTCCCTTTGATTTTTCAGGCGGGCTGGATTCTTTCCATGTTACCATATCGGATCTTTTCGGTGGAAGCTATGTATCCACCGTACTCCTTACCATTGGGGCTCCTCCCGTTTCAATGCCCAATGAAATCACCGGCATTTTTTACGAAAGCTCCTTTGCTACCCGCAGAGATGAAATTAATTTGAAGGGCGAATGGGAATATATCAATAGTCTTGTCCCTCTAGGCAATACTGAGCATAGAATGATTTTTGAAAATACAAACGGCACCGACTATGAAATAACCATAGATTCCTTCATGCGTAATCAATCGGGCAGCGGCTATGGTATCTTCTATCGCTCCACCACACCTGAAGCCATTTCCGGATACTGTCTGCAGTATGATTTGGGGATGAATAAGAATATTTTGGTTCGCAAGTTTGTAAATGGCGTTGAAAGCTATCAACCACTAAAGTCCGTGTCCATCGCAAG
>CAZQDP010000090.1:0-6377 GCA_964592375.1 uncultured Eubacteriales bacterium
TTATAATAGTAGCTGCCTTCCGGCACATCGCTAAAATTATCTTCCGCATTGCCCTCCATTCCCAAAAGCCGTATCATCATGACCATGAAATCACCGCGTTTTACAGATGTTTGAGGAGAAAATGTATTCTCTGAGGTTCCTTTTACAATTCCTTTTTCAGCCAGGAAGGAAATCGAATCCATGGCCCACGGGAAATTTTCTGTATCTGAAAATATGGGTCCTATTTTTACCGGTTCTCCCTGTGCGGTGGGCGCCGGGGTTTGAATAGGTATGTACGCTCCTCCTCCTCCGCCGCCGCCACTATCACCATCACTATTACTTGGCCGCGCCGTTGGCTTTGGCGTTGCCGTCGGCATAGCTGTTGCTGTGTTTGTCACTGTTGGTGTTGCTGTGTTTGTCGCTGTTGGCGTTGCCGTTGGTTCTATCGTCTGCAATGGCGTTGGCGATGCCTCGGGCATGGGCGAAGCTGTTGCAGATATGGGGGGTGCTGTTGGGGCTGAGGTTTGGGATGGAGATGGTGTTGGCAGCACTTCCCCCCCACCGTTTGCGATAATTCTAATGCCTGCATTGACATTAACATTCACCGCAGTGTATGGGCTAGATGTATATGCAACAGTAAATTTCTCATAAGTAAGCGGCAGAATACAGCCTATTAATGTTTTAATTCTGAATTTCAACGTGGCAACATCGACCTCACCATTGCTACTACAGTTGAGCACGCCAAAGGAAATGGTGTTTGCAGGAAACTTATCCGGCTCAAACGCCGGCATGCTTCCGGCATCATGTATGTTAAAAGTGCTACCGTTCTTTACAAACTCCAATCTGTCACTATCATAGTGCAATTTAACCTCTAATCCTCGAATCTGCTCCGGCACAGATAGTACAATCTGAAGCTCCACTATATCACCCTGTGAGCCGCTGCCTTCGCAGGAGAGAGCCACGCTCTCCCCTGCTGCCGCATTGATGGTGGAAATCGCAAATATGGCAATCAGCATGATGCATATTAGCTGTGCTATTTTAGATCGTGGTTTTTTCATTTGTTTATTTCCTCTCCATGTAAGTTATGTGCTTATCGGGATAAGTTTTGGAAGAATACCGGTATAATAATCCAACAGCATAAGGGCATCTTCAATGCCAATGCTACCATCGCCCGATATATCGGCACATACCCTTTCTCTATTTGTGCCTGCGGTGTATCCCAGTGCAAGGCTTACAACCACGCTAACGTCATTGAGATTGATGATCCCATTGCCTGTTATTTCTCCCACCCTGCAGATTTCGACGCTACCGTCTATGCCACCTACAACAATCTTGTCCGCATCTCCTTCTGCTCCGTACATTTTGACGCCGGAAATAGTCATAGGAACAAAAGAAATAGGTGCGGTAGGTTTTGCCTTAAACTTTAATGTGGCAATGGTTGTTTCTGTATCCGGCGCCTCATAAAGCGTACCACTCATTGCAACGCAAATAATCTGAATGATCCCCTCTTTTTGCTTGATAACCCTAAATATGGCATTCTCGCCACTCCACTGTCCGTCTGCATAGCCTGTATAATCCAAAATTGTAGGGTCATAGTAAATCATGCATTCGAAGTTTACTGCGCTTTGCGTTTTATCAATTGTAACCGGTACTTCTACGTCTTTCCCCGGCAGTACAAAACTACATTTCGGCACGGATACATTGGCCTCATACGCTTCGTCCGGTAGCACCGTGAGTAAGCATTCTGCGGTCTTTCCTCCGTCTTCCGTTGTCACTTGAATGATGGCTTGCCCAACGTTTTTGGCGATGACAACTCCGTCTATCACCGTAGCAACAAAGCTATCGCTTGTTGACCAAAGTACTTTTTTATTAGTTGCATTCAGCGGATATACAGTATATGCAAGATTTCCTACATCCCCTCGGTGCAACGTGGCACTGCTATGATATAGTTCCACGCCCGTTACAGGTATGGAGTCATTTGTGACCTCAACCTCTACAAAATCCGTATACCCGCCATCTGATGATACAGCTGTAATGGTCGCTATGCCGGGTGATTGCGCATGCAGAACGCATCTCTTCGAATCTTCCGTTGGCGAAGCGGATACAATCGACTCATCCGAACTATACCAGAATACATTTTGATCCGTGGCAGTATCCGGCTGAACAGATGCTAATATCTCATAGGCTTCACCTAACTTCAAGGTTATCCTATCTTCCAAAATGGATAACCCGGTGGCAGGAATAATTTCTTCCGGTGCGTCTACAAAAATAGTAGTAGTTGCAGTCTTTCCGTTTGACGTTATTGCCGTCACAGTGCATTCCCCTTTTGCTAGTGCCGTCACAACGCCGTCTGCTCCAATTTCTGCAACAGACGAATTGTCGGTAGAATACAATATATTTCTGTTTGTTGCATTAAATGGGGTAAATGCTACGCCAAGCATCTGCTTTTCGCCTTTTTCTAAATGGTAGGAAGTGCTTTCAAACGAAATGCCATCTGCCTCTTTTGGTACTGTAATGGTGATGGAGTCTGACTTATTTCCATCTTCACTGGTTGCAAATATTTTTGCTATGCCATAATCCATAGCGGTAATGTTTCCGAATGCATCCACAGATAATACTTCGGAGTCTGAGCTACCCCAGGTAAGCGCAGCACCTTCCGGTACGGTTGATGCAGCTAAGGCATATATCGTACCTTTTTCAATCACCGTTATGTCTGTTATTATTGTCACACTATTGGTGTAATCGGTTTTTGTGTCTTTATCCTCAATGATGGTTTCTTCTCCTGTGCTCTTTTCCACCTGCACTGCGAGAACATCATCCATGGTATCCGGTGATGCTCCGTTTGTATCAATTTCAAGATAATGGTCGCTTTGGAAGGCGTTGAAGGTAGCACTTGCAGTATAGCTTCCTTCCTCATCCAGTGAGGATACTGTGGTAATCAGTGTAGGCCCTTCTTCAGACATCAACACCATGTCTCCCTCCGGAACCTGGGGCATCACCACGACCTTATATCCATCGTTTGGAAGGTATATAATCAGTTCAGAAAAATTATCAGTCAAATAGAAATACGAAAAGTTTACATTATCAAATCCGTTTGCAACGCCGTCGATAAGCTGCGCCACAATGACGCCATCTGCTTCTCTGATGATTTCTACATTTTTAATGGTGCTTGGGCTACCTTCTTCATCAGAAAATTTAAGTTTACTTCTGTTTGCCATCGTGCCGCTGATGAAGCCTCCGCCTCCGCTACTACTACCTCCGCCTCCACCGGCAACATCATAAAGTCCGATGTCGCCCATTGATTTGATGAAATTAACGGTTGCAGATAGCGGTATAGGATTTTTCGTCATGTCGCCGTGACTTATACCATTATACTGTATAAAGTTTGAATGCTCCGTATTGACCGCATTTTTCCCATCCGTCATTCCAAGGGCGCTGTTTATCAGCACCGTGCCATCTCCGTCTTTTTTATACATCATATCAGATAGTGATGTCTTTCCCCAGAAATCAGTTTTGTAGGATGCAATTGCAGGTGTATCCATGCCGATACTTCCTAAATGGAGCGAATCCACATCTTTAAATACATCCAGAATAGAATCTTTAAAATACGATTCCCTTAATGTTTTATGGCTCTCGCCGCTACCATCTAGCATTCCCCTGTTTAAATTGCTTTTGCTCGCACCCAATATATTGTAGTAGGTGCCAATGTCCTTTACCCACGAGGCTTTTCCGTCTATATTGTACACATTGGGAACTCCCAGTAAATATTCGATGCTTGGGAGGAGCTGATATGTACAGGGTGAATTGCGAAGCATGGTTTTTGCCCATTTGTATACATGCTTCTGATCTGATTCAGATATTCCGGCATCCTTCAGCGTTTTCGGCAGATCGGGTGTGGTTCCCGTTTCAAGCGGTTCCAGTGCCATATATGTTCCAAATAATGGAGAGGCCAGTGTCACCACCTTGTCTGTCTTCTTTTTGTTTTCTCTGCTTGCAGACAGGTATGTGGCCGCCAGCAGGCCACCCGTACTGTGACAGACAAAGCTTACCTTCTCGTATCCCTTCTCCGCAATATCTGTTTCCAGGGATTGAGAAGCGAATTTTAAGCTTCTGCGCCAATCATAAGGGAAAAAGACGATATCATAAGAATCTCCCAACTGTGCACGAAGGTATTCAATTAGGGTTTTATATTCGTCTCTTGTTCCAAAATCATCTTCCGATGGCTTCACTTCCAGCTTGGACGCGTTGCCGGCTTCATCCAGTCCCATTGTATCTCCTGCTGCCCCAAACGGCCATGCAAAGGCTGTCACATCCGCTTTGATTTTATCCATATCTTCCCAAAACTTTGCATGGTCATCTATGGAATATAGTTCGGATCCCAAATAACCGGGTAGAATATATACCGCTTGCTTTGATCTTGTTGTAATGTCTGTGATGCTTTGCGCATATTCGCTTAGCACTGCAGAAAAATCACCGTTGATATCTGCCCATATGCCACCTGTTTCTAAATACAGCGGGCTGTAAGTGGATTGGCAGGATGTATTGGTGATGACGGATGTTCGTATGTTCTTTTCCTTTAATTTATTGATAACCTGCGCTAAATTAGAATAACCATGTCGGTTGCTGATTTTATAGGTAGCATCCGTGAGTACGAATGCAAATTTATACGCATCCGAATTAAAGGTCATGGTGGCATCATCGACCACGTAGCCTAGTGCATCTAAAATGGTTTCTTCATAATCTCCTCCGCCATTTACGAAGATATTTGAAAAACGCTCTACCATGGTCGTTACATTGCTAGTCCATGCCGAATAGTCGAATTTATGCACAACAGTAGAAGAGAAGCCGTCCGCATCAATATCCTTATATTCTATCAGGCTCATGCGTAGGGTTGCGCCCGTCGCCTCTATTAGCTCTGCAAAGCGAGCTAGGCTTGCTTTTACATTATATATTTCATCGCCCATAGACCCCGTGGCATCGATAATAAACGCCAAATTAATTTTCTTTCCTACCCCCGAGCCAGTGGACATGAGTGTCAATTTATCTTGCAATAATGGCGCTATATCACGATATGTAGTTTGCTGATAACCTTCCGGCAACTCATTGCTGAAAATGACAGGCTGCGCAGCTTGTATCCCCATACAGCCAAATAGCATAAGTGCTGCGATTATAAGTGCAATTATTTTGTTAAAATGTGTTGCAGTTTGCATGATTACGCTCTCCTTTTCCTTATGTTTAAAATCAATCTTGTCATCAAAAAAACGATTGTCATCATTGCCAAATAGATGCATGCACTTCCTATACCGTTTACCATCTCATTATCCTTCACCGGCAATGCCTGTGCAAAGATGGGTATGATCAAAAGCGCGGATAAGAACCAATACGCAAAGGCCAAAGTCCAAAAACGCCTGAAAAACAGCCGACCAAATATGCCGGATAAAACAGCATATGTGGGGATATAAACATACATAATGTGCATGAATGCCTCAAAATCCTGCCACGAGCCGTATCCCCAGTCCGGCAAGCCGCTTGCAGCAGCTTTACTTTTCGCATAATATAAATACACCAATGCGTAAACCACCAAGGTGATGAACCAGTAAATATACCATTTTCGAAAAACACTTTGCGTATTGCTCTCATCAATTTGCTTCAAAAGCTTTTTCCCCATCTCTCATTTGGCTTCATCATGCAAACGATTTAGCCAATACTATCTATCAAGCCTGTATAATAATCCAGCAACATGAGGGCATCCTCAATGCCGATATTCCCATCTCTCGTGACATCTGCACAAGCACGTTGCCGCTCGGTACCCGGAACATATTCGAGTACTATGTTCAAAATAAGATTAATGTCATTGAGATTGACCACGCCGTTTCCGGTGACCTCACCTGCCTGACAAATCTCCACTTGGCCGCTTTGCAAAAGAGTGTCTACTCTGTCCGAATCCCCACCCGGCCCATACATGTTCGCATATACTACGCTCATGGAAGTATACGAGATGGGTGCATTTGGCTTGACTTTAAAATTTAGTTTTGCGATTAGCGTTTCACCATCTGTCTTTGTATATAATTGTTCAATGAGTGAAACACAAACAATTTTAATCATGCCGTCTTCCTGCTTCACAACACGGAAAAGATAGTTTCCGTCATGCCACAACCCGTCTTCAAAACCGATATAGTCCATCAGCGAATAATCATAAGCGACGACACATTCAAAATTCACCGCATTTGCGGTATAATTGATGGTAACCGGAACACTTACAACCGCACCGGGCAATACAAAGCTTTGAAGTGGCACACTGACCTGAGAATATGGTGCCGGCGAAACGGTAGGTTCGGGTGTAGCCGTTGGTGTCGGCGTAGCCGTTGGTGTCGGCGTAGCCGTTGGTGTCGGCGTAG
>CAZQDP010000091.1:0-5970 GCA_964592375.1 uncultured Eubacteriales bacterium
ACGGATGCTGGATTGAGCATGTGGGCACCGGAGGGATATGTGTATACAATCCGCTTAGCCGCACTAACTATCCGGATGCAAAAAGCAGATACAACACCATTAGCAATTGCAAAATTCAAAACTATACGGATCTGAGCATTACAGCCACGCTCAGCGCCGGCGTGACCTTGTATGATACCAGTAACTGTGAAGTGTCCTATAGCGAAATATTTAACGGGGGAAGATATGCCATCTCTTTGCGAGGAAATGTATCTCAATTTGACCCGGTGGATACGGGCATGCATTACGCCAAGGATAATACATTTAAATATCTAAAGCTGTATCATTGCGGAACCGACAGCGGAGACATGGGAACCCTGCACGCGGCGATGGTCAATGCCACGAACGGTTCTAATATTAACAATTGGAATCAAATTACAATAGACAACACGAGTGCACTACCTTCCATGCAGGACTATAAGCCAAACGGCATATTCCTTGATCATCAGCACTGCTGTGAAAATCAGAATTTCTCTAACATTAAAATCACTAATTCGCAGGGCTGGGATTATAGAACGAATGTCAATCCAATTCAGACCACCAGCAACGTAAGCTGGACGGGAACCTTTGTGGACGCAAATATGCAGTATACCACCATCGGGTTAAAATCCGATTTCCCATCGGTGTATGGAACCTCTACAACCGCAACACCGGCGCCTGAGCCTGTAACTTTACCGGGCGAAATTGTGATTGACAATAGCGATGTGGGATATTCCGAAACCGGTACCGGCTGGGTAAATTCTACCGTGGGCGGTATGAAAGGCGGAAGCGGAAGATATAATGCAACGAAGGTTTCTACCGCCACGGCAGTTTGGACGCCAACCATCGCCTATGCAGGGCTGTATGACGTGTATGTGTGGAAATTCGGAGCCGACCCCACCAATGGGAACGCGGCAGCAAAGTTCTATGTAAACACAAACGGACAAAAGGTTTTATACGCTATCAATCAAAAGTCCGTTGCTAACAGATGGGAAAAGCTTGGTGCGCACTATTTTGCGGCTGGAACCTTGGGCAACGTAACACTGGCATGCGATCTTCCATCCTTAGTGGATACCGGAATTACAAGAGCAGATGCGGTGAAGTATGTGCCTGTTTTACTCAGCGTTGACAAAGTCATCCAAGCTCCATATTTAACAAACACCTTGAATCAAGTAACGACAAATACAAATGAAGCCACAAAGGTAAATGTGAATATGTGGACAGATAAACCTGTTTTTCTGATATTTGCAACATACAATAACAAAAAGCTGATAGACATCAAAATATTCCCCATTGGCACCGCCATTATGCCACAGACATACAGTTTTGATATTTCTTCCATGCAAAAAAACGGTTACTCAGCAAAGGCATTTATTCAATATGAGTATGATATGACAACACCTTTTTACCCTTACACAAGCTATTAAAGGATTTTGCTCTTTATATAGTAGACATTTCGTTTTTATGCGATAAAAATTTCATATGATTATTCATGCATCAAAACGACCCACACATTATTCCAATTCAGGATGTGTGGGTCGTTTTGATATTGGTGCATTCAAATTCCTTCAGATGACCATTTCAAGAAGTTTTTCTTTGGGAAGAACGCCCATGGTGCGTTTGTAGACCTGACCATTTTTAAAGGAAATCAAAGAGGGGATAGACATAATGTTAAATGCGGCCGCAATATCGGGGCTGGCATCTACGTCTACTTTATACACCTCTGCATCATGAGGGTTTTCCTTTGCAAACTCTTCAATGATTGGGCTGAGCATTCTACAAGGGCCACACCAATCCGCGTAAAAATCAATAAGAATCGTCTTCTCGCTGTTCTCAATGGTTTGTGTAAAATTTGTTTTATCAAGTTTTTGCATGATAAGTACCTCCTAGCGTTTAATATGTTTCTATTATAATATTGTTTTCCGCGTAAAACAGTGACTTTATCACATTTTATTTCCTATTTTTTCGCCGAAAATTCAATCAATGCATAAGTGCATAAAAATGTTGAAAAAAGGGAAGAAGTATTGTATAATAGAAAAATAGTGCAAAGGAGGGAACACATATGGAACTGCGCACGGCCCAAAGCGGAGAAATGCAGCAAGTCAAAGATTTGTGGGAGGAATGCTTTTCAGATCATGACCCTTATCTGAGCTGGTTTTTCGGCAATGTATATCGGGATGAATTCACCCTGGTGGCAGCTGCTGGGGGCGAAGTTTTAGGAGCTTTGCAACTTTTTCCGTTCACCCTTCAATCAAGAGGCGAATTGGTGGATACATATTATATCGGCGGCGTCTCCGTATGGCCGAAGCATAGAGGAAAGGGTATTGCATCTGCAATGATGGGAAAAGCCCATGAAATGGCTGCACAGGCAAATAAAAAGTTCACCATTTTAATGCCGGCTATTGAACATTTTTATGAACAGCTTGGCTATGTGAGTTGTTACGATTATGTAGAATGCACATTTGAGGCGGCCGATCTTGCGAAAAGCAGTTTTGGGGGAAGTATTCAAAAAGCTACGGAGCGTAACTTGCCACAGCTTTGCTTGCTATATGAGCAGTATATGCGGTCGTATGAGGGGTATAGCGTGCGCTTCGAGCAAGACTTTCGGCGAATTATGCAGGAGTATAACGTGCAAGGCGGCGGAATATTTATGATATATGATCACTTAGGGCAAATCGGCGGATATGCGGTCATCCTGCCGGAGAACATGCTCAAAGTGGAAGAGTGCGTCCATCTCAATAAAGAGGCGGCGCAGGGCATTTTGCAGGTTGCTACGCAGTGGGGTCTTGCAAAAGTGGTGATGCGTTTTGCAAAGCGGGATATGCTACGAAAACAGGTTTACTGCGGCGCCTTTCGGATGCAAATCAAACCGGGGATGATGGTAAGGCCGGTAGGGCAAATGCCCATGCTACAGCGTGCTACAGAAAACCATAATGTGTACATCAATTTATTGATGTGAAATAAGGAGGCGGATTTCAATGATTTATATGATGCTGGCGACCGGTTTCGAGGAAATTGAAGCGGTGGTTGTCATTGATATTTTGCGTAGAGCCGGCGTGGAGGTTACCACGGTATCCGCCGCCGGAGGAAAGGTCATCATCGGGGCGCATAATATTCCTGTGATTGTGGATATTTATGCAGAATCCATGGATTTTGAGAAGGCGGAAGGTGTTATTCTGCCGGGTGGACTGATAGGAGTTCAGCACTTGCAGCAATCGGCGTATGTCAAGCAGCTGGTGAGCCACTGTGCGGAAAATGGGAAGTTGATTGCCGCCATATGCGCCGCTCCATCCATTTTAGCAGGCTGGGGTTTGCTCTGCGGTGTGAAAGCCACCTGTCATCCTTCTGTAGAAGAGCAACTTTCCATGGCCACCTTATTGCGTCATGATGTGGTGGTAGATGGCAACTTCATTACCTCTCGCGGGGCAGGCACTGCGCATCATTTTGCGTTTGAAATAGTCAAACAAATCAAGGGCACGGCCATATCGGCCGAGCTTGCACGGACGATGTTGTATGAATAAACAGCAGCTTCGAGAACGGCATTTGCAGCTGCGAAGAAGCATGCCGGCAGAGGTGCGAGAGGCCTACTCGCGCAGGATATCGGAAAGACTGCTTGGCATGCCGGAATTTTTGGCGGCAGATTGTGTTGCTTCCTATATCCCTATTCGGAGCGAGGTAGATACCGGCAAGGTCAATCACGCCGCAGTGGTGGCAGGGAAACGTCTGGCGTTGCCGGTCTGCATGCCGGATGGCAATATGGTGTTTGCGCAGGCAGGAAGCTTGGAAGAACTTGTGCCGGATGCCATGGGCATGATGGCGCCTTCGGAGCATGCAAGGCAACTTTCAATAGAAGAGATTGCACTATTTATCGTGCCGGGGGTGGTGTTTGATCTTTTCGGAAACCGCATCGGATACGGCAAGGGGTATTATGACAGAGTAATGCAAAGCCGCTCATTGGCACTGGCGTTTGAGTGCCAAATAACGGGTGAAATACCCACAGAGCCTCATGACAAGCCGGTAGGTGCCATTATCACGGAAGAAAGAATTATTATTCCGTTATCGAAATAACGCAAGTTTTCAATAAGGAGTATCAAGAGGCATGAATATTATCATCCCGGTTTTGCTGTCGTTTATTCTTACATATACCTTTCCATTTCTGCTAAAAGCGATAGGGATTGACTACAGCTCCCAAGGAGCGTGGATTAATCTTGTGCATATCCCATACATTACGCTCATACCAATATGGGTATATTTCTTAAGCAGGAAAATAAAGCGCAGGCCTGCCAGGTCTGTTTTGAAGTTTACGCGAATAAACAGCAGGCAGGTATGGTTTATTATCATGCTGGGTGTGGGAGTTTGGTCCGTCTCCCAAGCGGCAAACAGCTTGGTGGATATGTGGCTCCTTCGGCTAGGGATGAACCCGCCGGTGCAGCTATCTCCGCCACAGAGCATACTGGATGGAGTTTTAGGGTTTATTGCCGTTTGCGCCGTAACACCGATTTGTGAGGAATTGTTATATAGAGGCGTCGTTCTTTCTGGTCTGGAGCGGCAGGGGCATCACAAGGCGGTACTGATTAGCAGTATATTATTTGCACTTGCCCATCGGCATCCCATGCTGTACGTTTTAGGGTTTGTCTATGGGATGTTTACCGGATATACCGTTGCGCTCACAGGAAGCATCTATGCGGCAATACTGCTCCATATGGTTTGCAATTTTTTAACTTTTACCCTTCGCCTTTTTAGCCCTCCCGAATGGGTGCTGATGAGCATTATTATCAGCGGCATTATCATGCTGCCCGTAGGGATTTGGGGAATGGTTGCGTTTCGGGATCGCCCGGAGATGTCTATGCGAAATACATGAATTGGAGGATATAATACAAATGAAGGATATAATCGTCAGAGCAGTAACAAAAAGCGGAAGCATGAGGGCCTTCGTGGCGCAAACCACCGTTTTGTGTGAAAAGGCTCGCAGTATACATGATACTTGGCCGGTGGTCACCGCCGCCCTTGGTAGGGTGCTCACCGGAGCCGCCATGATGGGGATGACAATGAAAGGAGAAAAAGACACGATATCCCTGCAAATCAAAGGCGATGGCCCGGTAGGCGGAATTGTAGCTGTGGCAAATATGGAGGCGCAGGTGCGTGGCTATGTCCATGAGAATGCGGTTGAATTGCCCCTTAGCAGTAGTGGCAAGCTGGATGTTGGGACTGCGGTTGGAAATGGGTATCTTACCGTCATTCGGGATATGGGACTAAAAGAACCATATATTGGAAGGGTAGAGATACAAACCGGAGAGATTGCAGAGGACCTTACTTATTACTTTGCTTCCTCCGAGCAGGTGCCTTCTGCTGTGGCGCTTGGAGTACTGGTGAATACCGATTGGTCGGTCAAGGCAGCAGGCGGATATATTATTCAGCTCATGCCGGGAGCAGAAGAAGAGGAAATTGCACGGCTCAGTGAAAATATCAGTAAATTAAAACCGATAAGCACCATGGTAGACGAAGGGCTAACCTGCGAAGAGATATTGGAGCAGGTGCTTTGTGGCATGGAGTTTGAGGTGGTGCAAAAAGTGGAGCCTGCATATCAATGCAATTGCGACCGCGAGCGTATTTGCGGTGTACTACTGAGCATTGGCAAGGAGGATTTAAGCGAAATTGCACGCAGTGAAGATAAAACGGAGATAGTCTGTCAGTTTTGCTCAGAAAAATATTACTTTTCAAGTGAAGAAATCAAAGCACTAGCAGGGCTTGATGAGGAAGAATCCAAAAAAATGTGAAAAAAGCATGAAAAGCCCAAAAAAACGCTTGACAATCAGATGCTTTTCTTGTATAATAGCATACGTGCTCTTGAAAAGAGGGTGGCGAAACGAAGCTGGCAGGCACGAATAATGGGCGCATAGCTCAGCTGGGAGAGCATCTGCCTTACAAGCAGAGGGTCACAGGTTCGAGCCC
>CAZQDP010000092.1:0-5949 GCA_964592375.1 uncultured Eubacteriales bacterium
AATCCAGTTTTGCTTCCTCTTTTCAATAGAAATCATTTTTATATCCACCTTTCTTTCATGTGTAGTTTAGCAATAATTAAATTATTTTACCTTGACAAAAGAGACATTTTATAGCATAATAAAGACATGAAAAAATATGATTTTAATTCGACCAAAAAACGAGATGATATTACATTTAAAATAGAAGAAGGTAGGCTGTTTAGTGATTTTGAAAGCCATAGCCATAATTTTTTTGAGATTGTTTTCATTATATCAGGCACTGCCATTCAAGAAATAAACGGTCACTCATATAGCATTTCAAAGGGTGATGTTTTTGTTTTAAAAGAAAATATGGTGCACAATTTTAAAAACGTTGATAATTTGGTACTATATAACTTAATGTTTCTAAGAAAAGATCTTTTAAATATTGGCGATTACAAACTCTTGCCAGGCTTTTGGGCATTGTTTATTAATCAGCCTCATTTCAACAATAATGATTGTATTTGTATGAATGATGAAGATTTTTCATACTGCTATGATATATTTCTGAACATAAAAAAAGAAAGCGATTTTAAAAATACAGGATATCAAACGCTTTGCCAATTATATATACATCAGTTAATTGTACTATTATCACGCTTATATGGTAAGGATAAAAAATTGAATAAAAAAACGCATTTTTATTTGGGGAAAGCAATGTCATACATTGAAGAATACTTTACACAAAGCATCTCAATCGAGCATTTAGCGGAAATTTCCAATTTGTCTGCGCGCCACTTTACACGTATTTTTAAGGAAGTGTTTGAAAAAACACCAGTGGAATATATTGTTGATATGCGAATAGCCTATGCAAAAGAGCTTTTAAGCACAACTACTAAGTGTATAACAGAAATTGCTTACATCTGTGGATTTAATGATAGTAACTATTTTTCGCGTGTCTTTAAACAAAAAACAGGCGTAAACCCAAAATTATGGATTAAGAACTAATTTTATGTTAAATACAAAACTTGTTAAAGGCAAAAGGCAGAACAAATTGAAGGCAAAATGTATTATTATATTGTAGAAAACGGTTCAAAACTGTTTTACCGTTTGGTGACAGGGCTGTTTTGTCATAGATTATTGGGGACGATTATTGGAAACATTCCTTTTTCGCAACATATTTATTGACAAATGATGGTCAGGAAACGGTTTAAGGTGACCCTTCCAAACCGTTGTCCCTAACCCGTTTAAAATGAGATTTCCATATCTCTCGTAGGTAGCGCATAGTATGCGCTGCCTACGTTCTTCCTTCTCTACACTTTTTTCATTGCCTGATCGATATCCTCCATCAGATCCTCCACGCCTTCAATGCCCACCGATAGGCGAATGAGTCCCGGGGTAATGCCTGTAAGCTTTAGCTGCTCTGCACTTAGTTGGCGGTGGGTGGAGCTTGCCGGATGCAATACGCACGTGCGTGCATCTGCGACGTGCACCACGATTTTTGCTACCTTCACGCTGTCCATAAACCGAACCGCCGCTTCATATCCACCCTTCATTTCAAAGGAAAGAACGCCGCAGCTGCCACAAGGCAAATATTTTTGTGCAAGGGAAAAATATTCATCCCCTTCTAAGGAGGGGTATTTTACAAAAGACACCTTGCTGCTGTTTTTTAGATGCTTCGCAAGGATGAGGGCATTTTCACAGTGCTTTTTCACTCGCAAATGCAGTGTTTCCAGCCCTAAATTAAGCAGAAACGCGCTGTTTGGTGCCATGGTACAGCCAAGATCACGCAGCATCTGCACCCTTGCTTTGACGATATAGGGGCTAACCGGAAAATCCCTATTGTACACAACCCCATGATATGAATCATCGGGAGTTGTAAATTCTTCAAATTTTTCGCCTTCAAAAATAAACCTGCCGCTATCTACAATGGCACCGCCGAGTACCACTGCATGGCCGTCCATATATTTTGACGTGGAATGCACGACAATATCGGCCCCATACTCGAAAGGCTTTAAATTGATAGGGGTGGCAAAGGTATTGTCCACAATCAGCGGCAAACCATTGCGATGCGCCGCCTGGGCAAATTTTTCAATATCCAAAACGCTCATAGAAGGGTTTGCAATGCTCTCCCCATAGATGGCCTTGGTGTTTTTTCGTATTTCCCTTTCAATGTCCTCTATGCTTCCTTTTGGGTCTACAAATGTCACTTCGATGCCCATCTTTTTTAGTGTGACCGAAAAAAGATTGAATGTGCCGCCATATACATTTGTACTGCTGATAATATGCGAGCCGGCGCCGGCAATATTAAAAATAGCCATAAAGACAGCCGCCTGCCCTGAGGATAGGCAAAGTGCCGCAACGCCGCCCTCTAAGGCCGCAATTTTTTTCTCCACACAGTCCACGGTGGGGTTATTAATTCTGCTGTAGAAAAATCCATCCTCCTCTAAATCAAAGAGCTTTGCTACATGCTCTGTGGAATCATATTGAAATGTTGTGGATTGATAAATGGGCAGTACCCTTGCTTGCCCATTGGCAGGCGTATATCCTGCTTGTACACATTTTGTTTCAATGTTCATTTTGTATCCTTCCCCTCTTTTGGCTGTGCTTTGGCCTTATTTTTTTCATCTTTAATGGCTTCCCAATACTCGCGAGCCGCATTCTCATGCTTATTGTTTCCCGGCAAGTAATATTTCCTACCCACAAGATTATCGGGTAAATATTGCTGCGGCACATAGCTCTGTGGAAAACTGTGCGGATACCTGTATCCAATTCCTTTTCCTTGCTTTTTTGCGCCGCTGTAATGGCTGTCCTTGAGATGGGAGGGGATTTCCCCTGCTCTTCCTTGCTCAATATCCGCCATCGCACTGTCAATCGCCGTGATGGCACTGTTAGATTTTGGCGCACAGGCTAAAACGAGCACCGCCTGGGCAAGTGGAATGCGAGCTTCGGGAAAGCCCAATTGAAATGCGGCATCCACGCAGGACTTGACAATGGATATCGCCGAAGGATATGCCAGGGATATATCCTCTGCAGCAATCACCAAAAGCCGCCTGCAAATAGAGGCCATATCTCCTGCACTCACAAGCCTTGCCAAATAATGAATGGACGCATCTGCATCACTGCCTCGGATGGATTTTTGAAAGGCGCTTAAAATATCATAATGACTATCGCCATCCCTGTCGTATCGCATGGCACGGCGCATGGACACTGCCTCTGCGGCTTCTAAGGTAATTTTAATCCCATGGTGGCCGGCGCCTGTCATCACGCAACTCTCCAGTGCATTGAGTGCCTTGCGCACATCTCCGCCTGCCGCATACGCAAGATGCTCCGCTACCTGAGGTTGCATTTGAATTTTCTTGCCGTATTCACTCTCCAGTACATGTGCCGCCCTCATCACCGCTTTTTGCACATCCTCCATGGACAGCGGAAAAAATTCAAACACCAAGCTTCTGCTCAGCAGTGCATTGTATACATAAAAATAAGGGTTTTCCGTGGTGGAGGCAATGAGGGTAATCCTGCCACTTTCCATATGCTCCAAAAGGGATTGCTGCTGCTTTTTACTAAAATTCTGAATTTCATCCAAAAACAGCAATAC
Organism: uncultured Eubacteriales bacterium; assembly: GCA_964592375.1. Classification (GTDB taxonomy): domain Bacteria; phylum Bacillota; class Clostridia; order RUG12999; family RUG12999; genus CAZQDP01. The sequence continues at coordinate 3,557 of CAZQDP010000092.1, forward strand.
ACGCTTTTCACTGTCAAACCCCTTCAGACCCGCCGCAATGGCTTTGATATCGGCTACGGAGGCCGTGGTGGCATTCAGCGAAAACATCTCCATGCCCGCTTGAGACGCAGCAATGCGTGCCACGGTGGTTTTACCGGTGCCCGAAGGGCCATAAAAAATCATGTTGGAAATCTGACCCTTTTCAATCATTGCAGAAAGCACCTTACCTTTACCGATAAGGTGCTGTTGCCCAAATACATCTTCCAATACTTGTGGCCGAAGCCGTTCTGCCAGAGGCGCCATCTAGAACACCTCGCTTTTATTAAGATGAGTAGCATCTACTCCCAGCAATTTATATCTATTCGTAAAGCGGATACTTGCCGCACACTTTGGCAACCCTTTGCCTAATCTCCTGCGCCTTTGTATCATAATTTGTAATACACATTTTAATGAGCGCTGCAATTTCGCGCATATCCTCCGGCCCCATACCTCTGGAGGTTACCGCCGGCGTTCCTATTCTGATACCGCTCGTAATAAAGGGACTTTGCGTATCAAATGGAATGGTGTTTTTATTCACGGTGATGGATACTTCATCCAGCATATGCTCCGCATCCTTACCGGTAACGCCTAAGGGACGCAGGTCAAGCAGCATCAAATGATTATCCGTTCCTCCGGAAACCAATGTAAATCCTTCTTGCAAAAACGCTTCAGAAAGTGCCTTTGCATTGGTAATCACATTTTGCTGATACTGTTTAAACGAAGGAGTTAACGCTTCGGCAAAGCATACTGCTTTTGCCGCAATCACATGCATGAGTGGGCCTCCCTGAATGCCTGGGAAAATGGCCTTGTCCACCATTTTGGCATGCTCCTCTCCGCATAAAATCAGTCCCCCTCTTGGGCCTCTTAGCGTTTTATGGGTTGTGGAGGTTACAAAATGTGCATAAGGTACCGGATTGGGATGCAGTCCTGCCGCGACCAACCCTGCAATGTGCGCCATATCCACCATGAGATATGCGCCCACCTCGTCTGCAATTTCACGGAACCGTGCAAAGTCAATTACTCTTGGGTATGCGCTGGCACCTGCCAAAATCAGCTTTGGCTTATGCTCTACCGCAAGGCGACGGACTTCCTCATAATCGATGGTAAAGGTTTCGGGATCAACACCATATGGAACGATATGAAAATAGGTGCCCGAAATATTGACCGGACTGCCATGGGATAAATGTCCCCCATGGGAAAGGTTCATGCCCAGCACCGTGTCTCCCGGCTTTAGTGCCGCAAAAAATACTGCCATATTCGCCTGTGCACCAGAATGGGCTTGTACATTGGCATGCGCCGCACCAAAGAGCTGTTTTGCTCTTTCGATGGCAAGGCTTTCCGCCATATCAACATATTCACAGCCCCCGTAGTACCGCTTGCCGGGATATCCTTCTGCATATTTATTGGTCAGCGGTGTGCCCATTGCCTCAATGACTGCAGGGCTAACGAAGTTTTCAGATGCGATCAGCTCAATCTTCCCCCGCTGGCGGCCGATTTCGAGTGCAATAATGTCTGCAATCTGCGGGTCAACCTTCCTAATTTCATGATTTGGATACATTTTTTTGACTTCCTTTCAAGCTTTACTATTACCAAATGCACCGAGGAAAAACACCCAAATAGTGGTTTTCATGGCATTTGGCAACCATATTTCATCTATCAATAATATCGAATACCTTATATTATACTTTTTTCTTGTTTATTTTTCAAGAACTTTATGTTATAATTTAAAATAAAAAAATAAATCAAGGTTGTGCACTATGAACAGAAAAGAGAAGATAAAACAAATTCAAGTGATTTTTGATAAGGTCTATGCACAGGCAGACTGCTCTCTTGACCACCAGGACCCTCTGCAATTGCTCATTGCCACCCAGCTTGCCGCCCAGTGTACGGATGCCAGGGTGAATTTGGTAACTCCGGCCCTGTTCGCACGCTATCCCACCGCAAGGGATTTTGCGGGGGCTGACCTTTCTGAGTTGGAAAGGATGATTTTTACCACTGGGTTTTTCAGAAACAAAGCAAAAAATATCATTGCCTGTTGCAAGATGCTCGTGGAGCGTTTTGGCAGCATGGTGCCCGATAACATGGAGGAGCTTACCTTACTGCCCGGAGTCGGCAGAAAAACGGCCAATATCATTTTGGGGGATATCTATCATAAACCCGCCATTGTAATTGACACCCACGCCAAGCGCATCACCCATCTCATTGGGCTGACGAAGTTCTCCGATCCGGTAAAAATTGAGTTTGATTTATTAAAGTTTGTGCCTCCCGCATATAGCGCTCGTTTTTGCCACCAATTGGTCTATCACGGCAGAGCCGTGTGCATTGCCAGAAGGCCAAAGTGCGCACAGTGCCCGATTGCACATTTGTGTGCGCAT
>CAZQDP010000093.1:0-4379 GCA_964592375.1 uncultured Eubacteriales bacterium
TATAATCCTCCATGGGAAGGCCGGCTAAAAGATCCAAATGCACGATGGCATCGCTATTTTCTCGGATGAGCATCATGCCCCCCGCAAACTTTTCAAAGTCAAGGCTTCGATTGACTGCGGCAAGCGCTTCGGGATTGCAACTTTGCAGTCCGGCTTCAAGCCGCAAGGAGCCACGAGGCATTTTCCCGGCGGCCTTTGCAAACGCCGGAGTAATTAGCTCCGCACAAATTTCAAAATGAAAGATAGTTTCGCTCTGCTGTGAGGCAATGAATTCCAAAATTTGAGCAGCCCTTTTGGAGTCGGCATTAAATGTTCTATCCACAAATTTCACAAGGCGCACCCTGGCATGCATAAAGCACCGAATATCCTCGCAAACCTTTGCAATGCTTTTGTAGCGAACGCCTTTTTCAGCGCCGGATAGACAGTAAGTACACCCAAAAGGACAACCTCTTGAAGACTCATAATAAAATATTCGCTCGCCAGAGGAGAGCTCCTCGTCCGTATAGGCAAAGGGCAAATCATCCATACAAATTGCCTTGGCATTTTGTGGTGATTTATTGGTTCTTGTAAATAAATAATGGGAAGCGGTACCACGGATACATAAATCCACAAACTTTTCCTCCCCCTCCCCCTGCACCACGCCATCGATAAACGGGTATCGCTCAAGTGCCTTTTCAGGCTGGTAGCCCATTTCGGGGCCGCCGATGAGAATTTGCAGCTGTGGAAAAGCTTTTTTTAAGATATCGCTTACTTCAAGTACCTTTTCGCTGTTCCAAATATAGCAGGAAAATAGCACAATGTCCGGATTTTCCTTGGCAATATCTCCGCAAATACGCATGCTTTCTTGAGCGATGGTATACTCTTTGATATTAACGAAAATCCCTTTTGTAGCGGCATAGGCACGCAGACCGGCGATGGCCGGATTGGTGTGTATATACTTTGCATTGATTGCAACCGGTAAAATATTCATAGAATTAGCCTCCCGATGGATAATATAGTATCTCATTGGGAGGCTATTGTCAATATGTCTTTCTTTATGGCATCCCATTTTTGCGAGATACCACAAAGTTTTTTACTTTACCTCTGTAATTTTCACTTTTTCAGGGCTTACTTTGCAGTTTTCCACCACCACATCTTGGAATTTCGCAGCGGCGGCGCCATCTAAGGGTGTTTGCGTTTTTACAACGACCGTCACACTGCCATCATTAACAAACACAACCGATTCCATCGCTCCTTTTGCCCTTAGCAAACCTTCGGCAATGCCTTCCTTTTCCGTAGCTTTCGCAAGATCTGCAAGGCCTGACTGCGCTTTTTCTTTTCCTTCACTTGTAGCGGATGGATTATTGATGATTTGTTGGTAGGTTTCAATGGCTTTGCTTCGTGCAATGTCCCTTGCCTGCTTTGCAGCGCGAATGGTTTCATCCGTAATGACAGGATTATCGGAACTCACAAGCGCAACCTCGCCAAGTATTTTTTCACCTCTTCCATTCGTACCTGCATTCGCCATCTGACCCGAATCACTTTGATATGCCCAGTTCAGATATCCAGCAATTGCTACCATCAGTACCAATATTAAAATGACCACATTTCCTCTTTTAAACATCATTTCCCATTCCTCCGTTTTATTATTTTTTTTGTACAACCGCTATTCTATGGCTCATCACAGGCAAAACAGCAGCTACCGATTTTTCAATGACCATTTTCACCTGCTCATCTCCTGCGCCCTGCGCAACCACCAGCACCCCCAAAACCTTTGGCTGTATTTTTCTTACTACGACCGGATTGGTACTGCCAGACCCGCTGACAATTACTGTTTTTTGTTCCGTGTTTTTATCCTCTCCTTTGACATTGGATTTGTAATCATATGCAAGCTCTAAAATACCCATATCTTCCATTGTGATATATACCTTTACATCTCCGGCGCCCTTGATGGCGCTGAGCATTTTCTCTAGCCTTTGTTCCTGAACCTCCAAACTTTGTCCGGTCTCATCCATTGCTTTTTCCGCTTTTTTCACCGAAGAGGAGGGGCTAAAGATAAAAAGCAAAAACCCTATCGCAAAGAGCAAGGCAATACTATATATGCTTTTTTTATTTTTCATAAGAGCAGAAAAATCCATTTATTCACCCTCCCTCTGCCGCTCAATTCTTGCACTGTCCATTCCAAACTTTAAAGCAATTTCCTGCTTAAACGGCATGCCCGCTTCTGCCAAATTAATTTTTTCTATGCCTCCATTTTTTGCCACTACCGATATATACACATCCTTTGGTAATCCTTTTTCTGCTAAATAGCGTGCAATTTGCTCTTTTACTTTTTCTGCAAATTGCATATCAATTTGATTTTGCAAAACAACCTCAAAATCACCTTGTGCATTTGCCTCTGGCACCTCTAATACTTGCAACTCTGGAATTTGCATCCCAAAAATCCCGGAAATTGGCGTGATGAGCATCAAGCACAATACCACACCAATGGCAAAACGCAAAGTACCTTTGATATTTTTATTTGGCACCACGGGCATGATCACAGCGGTGATGATCACACTTCCCGCGATGATTAAAACATAATTTTTTAGTATATCTATCATATGATCCTCCAACAAAAATCCTCTACACAAGCACCAACAATCCCATACTGATCACGAACATCACACCCACCGCCGCAACAATGGCTGTGACAATGCCCATGAGCGAAGAAAACTCATCTATCACATTGCATAGGCGAGTATCTGCAATGGGGCTTATCACCGCAGAGATGATAAAGAATATCAATGAAATTGCCCCCATCTTTAAAATTGGTACAATGCAGATATACACAAGGGCGATAATTCCTGCACCTCCCACTACGCCACGTATCATGGACGAGCAGGAAATCACTGCCTCAATCGATTCTGCCAGCATGCTCCCTACCACGGGAATGACACTTCCCACCATAAATTTAGCGGCTTTGCCTCCGGCATTTTTAAGGCCTGCTCCGGCAAGACCTTGTGCTGTCAAAAGAATGGTAAATAAGGTCATTAAAAATCCCATCCCCCATGTAAGGGTTTTTTTAATCGCGCCGGAGAGACCTTTAAAGGAAAGCTCGGGGGATATATTGTTCACCGCCGCTAGTGCTGCGCAAATAAAGCAAAGCGGCAATGCAATTGTATTTAATATGTAAGATAAAAAATACGTTAAAAAGCCCACTGTGGCGGCCGCCGGAATACTCATGACGCCACCGCTCGCACTGGATAGCGTCACCATGACCGGCAGAGAGCATTTGATAAAAATAGACATGTCCGAAACCGCATCGACCCCAATTTGTGCGGCGCCCCGAAAGATGGTGAGACTCATTATCAAAAGTGCGGCATAGCCCACATAAAAGGCAACCTCCATCACATCGCTACCCTCCGGCATAAATTTTGATAATATGCCTACTGCCATTACAATGAGTATGATAGCGGCTCCCTGTTTTATCCCTATGGCAAGCTCCTGCGTGAATATTTTCCATATCCTGCTCATGATATTGTTTAAATCAAACCCACTTTTGCCCGTTGCCATTTGCATTGCAGTATCTGCAAACTGAAAGTCTTCTATAAACTCTTGCACTCCTGCCGCAACTTCCAAATCCTCTGCGCCCGCCGCATTGTACTGCTCTGTCAATAATGCCTCATCAGCGGCTTTTGCCGCAAACGGATAAAAAGTGCAAAGCATAAGCGCGATAGCAGCTATATTCAAAATTCTAATAACGCAGGTAAAAACGAGCCGAAATTTCTTTTGCTTTTTCATGGTAGGCACCTTCATGTATTCATTGTTTTTTTAATTACTTCAAATAAACCATTCATCACAGGCATTGCTGTGAGCAGTATGGCTATTTTCCCCGAGAGCTCCACTGCAAAAGCCACGGATCCTTGCTCTGCATCCTTGCACAGCGCTGAGGCCGCTACGGTAATGAGTGCAATGGCAGTGGTCTTCATCATAATCCCAATAAAGCCGGGTGCAATGCCGGCCTGCCCGGTGATTTCCTCCAAACTCTTTATCAGCTCCGAAACGGGATATATGAGCTGCAAAAGGATAATGACACCTCCACCAATGGCCGCTAGGATAGCAATATCCGGTCTTACCTGCTTAATAAAAAGAATGCATACCGTCGCTATTATACCGATGATCGCAATCTGATAAATATCCATCTTCACTCCGCCATTTCTCTTGCAAAGTTTGATACCACAGTGTATGTTCTAAAGACCGAAAAGCATTTTGATGGTATCGAATAAATTCCTAATTTCACTAAGCACCATCAGCATAACCACAATCAGACCTGCCAAGGTGGTCAGCATTGCCTGGTCATCTCGTCCCGAACGAATGAGTAGCTGTTGAATGACAGTCACCAAAATCCCAATTGCCGC
>CAZQDP010000093.1:4479-5549 GCA_964592375.1 uncultured Eubacteriales bacterium
CTTAAAATAATAAAGAGCGACGCGATTATTTTAATTGTCAATGCAGTACACTTCCTCCACCGTGCCGGGTCCTTCACGCCGACTGAGCACCACAATTCGCTCAAAGCCATCGCCCCCCGTCAGCTCGCTTATTTCCGCCCGAGAAAATGCCTGCTCCTTTGTTGCCGCATGTGCAGTGGCGATCACCGATACACCACTGCACAGCAGACTTTTAATGGCAACCACATCATCCATGGTCCCGATTTCATCCGTGATAATTACCTCCGGGCCCATGCTTCGCAGTAGCATCATCATTCCTTCAGGTTTGGGGATTTTGTCCATGACCATACTGCACAGCCCCACATCATTTTGCACCATACCACAGCTCACGGCGCCAAGCTCTCCGCGCTCATCTACAATGCCAGTTTTTTTGGGTCCACAAGCGCCAAGTCCGCTGCCAATTATTCTTGCGATATCCCGCAGTAGTGTGGTTTTCCCACAGCCGGGAGGCGAAATAATGAGTGTATTGCGAATGCGGCCTTCGTGCTCAATATGCGGCATGACTGCCTTTGCACATCCCTGTGCCTGCCGTGCAATGCGAATGTTGAGTGCAGTAATGTCTTTCATGGCACTGACTCTTCCGTTTACCGTAACGCCACTGCCGCAAATGCCCACCCGATGTCCACCCTCTATGGTGACAAAGCCTTTTTGAATATCTTCTTCCGAGGCATAGACCGAGCTATCACAAATCAACCGAAACGCTTCCTTCACATGCTTATCCGAAATGCGAATGCAGTTTTCCGATTGGTTTGACAGCTCGCCCTTCCCATTTACAAAAAAACCTTCACCATTTTGAAATACAATGAGTGGTTTTCCTGCCATAATCAGGATTTCCTCCAGCGTATTCATCTTCTCAAAGGATAGCATGGACAGCGGCTCGTATATTCCTGAGGGCAGACATTTGAGTATGGAAAGCACAGCAGTGGTGTTTGGTTTTTCTCCCGTAATAAACATATGTACAACTCCCCACATTTTCTGATATTCTATTGTACGATGTTTTGTCCAAATTTATGATTAAAAATTAGTTCTCC
>CAZQDP010000094.1:0-5319 GCA_964592375.1 uncultured Eubacteriales bacterium
CGGCGCAAAAATAAGTATCTGCTTCGAAGGATTGCGTTTACAGCTGGCGACATGGGCAACCCCATCGTTGCCCACAATTGCACTGCGAAGCAGGCAAAAAAGTGAGCAATTTACATGGAGGAAAATGATATAAAAACAAAGATGAAAAGGTGAACTCATTTTCGCAAAAAGTTTCAAAAAGTGGTTTACTTTGGGAAAATAGTATGATATAATTTTATAAATCAAATGAATAGACGGAGGTAAAAATGATGGGCAAATTAATAGGAGAATACCCCAAGGTTGGCATTCGTCCGACCATCGACGGCAGACGCATGGGCGTTCGTGAGTCCTTGGAAGAAAAAACAATGAGCATGGCGAAGGCTGCTGCTGCTCTTATCAGTGAAAATTTACGTTATCCGGATGGTAGCCCCGTTGCGTGTGTGATTGCGGATACCACCATTGGCGGCGTAGCAGAAGCCGCAATGTGTGCCGAAAAATTTGCAAGATGTGGCGTTGGCGTATCACTCACGGTCACTCCTTGCTGGTGCTATGGTACGGAAACCATCGATATGGACTCTCAGACTCCAAAGGCAATATGGGGCTTTAATGGTACGGAGCGCCCCGGCGCCGTATACCTAGCGGCTGCGCTTGCAGGGCATGCGCAAAAGGGACTGCCTGCGTTTTCTGTCTACGGGCATGATGTGCAGGATTTAGATGATAATTCAATACCGGCCGATGTTTCGGAAAAGCTTTTAAGATTTGTGCGTGCCGGCCTTGCCGCAGCGCAGATGAAGGGGAAAAGCTATTTATCGCTCGGTAGCGTATCCATGGGAATTGCAGGCTCCGTGGTGGATGCGGATATGTTCTTTGACTATTTGGGCATGCGCAATGAATATGTGGATATGACGGAATTCAAGCGCAGAATTGATCTTGAGATATATGACAAGGAAGAGTTTGCAAAAGCCATCACTTGGGTTCGCGCAAACTGCAAAGAGGGTGTTGATCAGAATAAGGATCAGCGTAGCGCACAGGAAAAAGACAAGGAATGGGAGTTTATCGTTAAAATGGCGATGATCGGCCGTGACTTGATGCTTGGCAACCCTCAGCTTGCAAAAATGGGATTTGTAGAAGAAAGTATGGGGCACAATGCCATTGCTGCCGGATTTCAAGGCCAAAGGCAGTGGACAGACTTCTATCCAAACGGCGACTTTATGGAAGCCATTCTTTGTTCCTCTTTTGACTGGAACGGCATAAGAGAACCCCTTGTTATGGCAACCGAGAATGATAGTTTAAATGGCGTTGCGATGCTCATGGGAAAACTCCTGACCAATACTGCACAGATATTTTGCGATGTCCGTACCTATTGGAGTCCTGAAGCTGTAAAACGAGTCACCGGAAAAGATTTGCCCACCGATGCGGCAGGCGGCATTATCCATCTTGTGAACTCCGGTGCAGCTGCACTGGATGGAACAGGCGAGCAAACTCAGAACGGCAAACCCGTGATGAAAGCGTTTTGGGATATTACGGAGCAAGATGCCAAAGCATGCCTTGACAATACCGTTTGGAGTGCTGCCAGCTATGAATATTTTAGAGGCGGCGGTTTTTCCTCTAATTTCTACAGCAAGGGTGGCATGCCTATGACCATGAGCCGCCTGAACATCATCAAGGGAATTGGCCCTGTACTGCAAATTGCAGAGGGCTATAGTGTAGCACTTTCCGAAGACATCTGGAAGCTACTTGACGAGAGAACAAATGCTACTTGGCCCACCACCTGGTTTGCACCGAAATTGACCGGTAAGGGTGCATTTACCGATACCTATAGCGTGATGGCAAACTGGGGCGCAAATCACTGCGCACTGACCTATGGTCATGTTGGCGCTGACTTTATTACCTTGGCCGCCATTCTTCGCATTCCTGTGAGCATGCACAATGTGGATGAAGATAAGATTTTCCGTCCCAGTGCATGGAACGCCTTTGGCACGGAAGATAAAGAAGGCGCAGACTATCGAGCTTGCAAGAATTTTGGGCCGCTCTACAATCGATAGAAATAAAGCACAAAGCATAGAAGGACTGCCATGTAGAAAGCAGTCCTTCTTTTTTTAGCCTTTGAAAAAGGCACTTATTCAAATGTAAGCTTCGCAATGGCGACGCCGCCTTCAATCGGAATGTCGTATTTTCGCCAACCACAGCTTGTGATATAAAGCCCATCATCCTCGCAGATAATTTCTCCGGCGTGGCTCCTTAGGGTGGTGATTACCATTTTATCGTGGTTGTCCTTGGTGTAATCTCCAAACGAAAAAGGATCCTTTGAGCAAAAAACCAGCATATTTTGATAAGTGGAAAAGCTGCAGTCTGTATATGTGGTAAATAAATAAAACATTCCCTTATGTTTGATAACATAAGGCGATTCAAAGGCGCCCCAAGGAGGGTTTAGCGGTGCATTGCCGGAGGAAGTCAGTGCGTAATTCGAAAAGTGCCAAGTGATTAAATCCTTGGAGGTATGGCATGAAATGCAGCTATAGCCATCCTTCACGCCGGAAACATACATCAAATAGGTTCCATCCTCAAGCCGAATAATCATATGGTCTCTGTGAGTACTCAATACGGGATTTCCAATCATTTTAATTTCATGCCCCATCCAGTGAGAAAGCTCAAAGGAAACATCGAGCTTCGTGGGCGATGGGCCATAATACATATAATAGACGTTTTCATGTTCAATCACGCAAGGAGCCCATGCACGAATTCCATTATCGATAACAATACCTAACTCTTCCATCGGTGTATCATCATAAAGTTTCTTTGCGGTGGCATGAACAAAATATCTTTCTTTATCGGCACCGCTTACAAGACTTGTTATGCCAAATAAATGCCAATGACCGTCTTTGTCCTTAATAAGAGAATGGTCGTTTACATAATTCCCATACTTCTCGGGTTTAAACAGTAATTTCCAATCACTCGAAATTTTTGGGGTATAGATCATTTTCGCACTTCCTTTTTTTGTCACCTCAATTGAGGGACGATGAGTTTTTTTCAGTATAGCTGATAATATATGGCGTGTCAAGTTCGATATGCATTTGCAGTTCTCTATGTATAAAAAGCTTGCGTGCACCCTTGGGCTTATCATGAACTACCTTCAATTTCTTCTGCAAGCTCGGTAAGATAAACCCACCTTGCCATTTTTTCGTCCAGTTCTTTTTCAAGTTCAGACTTTTTTATCGTAAGCGCTTGTAGTAATACATAATTGCTGGCATTTTCTTCAATTTCTTGCTTGGCTATTGAGATCTCCTTTTCTAAGCTTGCAATTACATGATCAATATTGGTATACTCCTGCTGTTCTTTAAAGGTAAATTTGCGTTTTTTACTTTTTGTTTTCACCCGTGAATCTGCCTTTTTTTCAGTTACTTCCTCTTGAAGAGTTGGTTCATCTGCTACTTGTCTTACATAATCGGAGTATCCCCCAAGATACTCTTTTATGATACCGTTTTCCTTATACGCAAATATTTTGTCTACCACCCTATCCAGAAAATATCGATCATGGGAAACAACGATGACTGCGCCGGAAAAGCTTTCCAGATAATCCTCTAAAACGCTCAGCGTTTGGATATCCAAATCGTTTGTTGGCTCATCTAGTAATAATATATTTGGCTCTCCCATTAGCAATCGTAAAAGAAATAATCTTCGTCTTTCACCACCCGATAATTTACCAATTGTGTTCCATTGAAGCGAGGGTTCGAATAAAAACCGCTCAAGCATTTGTGACGCAGAGACCATCCCGTCAGCCGTTTTTATATTTTCGGCAAAGCTACGAATATAATCGATGACGCGAACAGAAGTATCCACTTCTTCACATTCCTGAGAAAAATAAGCGATTTTAACTGTTTTTCCAATAACAATCTCACCTTGATCGGGTGTGACATCCCCAATGATCATTTTCAGTAGTGTTGATTTGCCACAGCCGTTAGGTCCGATTATCCCTATTCGATCGTCTCTTAAAACGGTGTATTCAAAATCTTCAATTAGTTTGTTATCCCCATAATGCTTTGAAACCCCATTGAGTTGAATTGTCTTTCTCCCTAACCTTGAAGAAATGGAGCCAAGTTCTAATTTTTCTTGAGATGCCGGTCCGCTTTGCTCTTTTAATGCAACATATCTTTCCACCCTTGATTTGGCTTTCGTTGAACGTGCCCTTGCACCTCTTTGCATCCATGCCAACTCTTTTTTTAGCAAAGACTGGCGTTTTCTCTCGGAAGAGAGCGCCATATCTAACCGCGCGGCTTTTAGCTCCAAATATTCCGCGTAGTTGGCCTGATAAGTAAATAAATTTCCGTTTTCAATCTCAATTATTCTACTGGTAACCCGTTCCAGAAAATATCGATCGTGAGTGACCATTAAAATAGCACCAGGATAGTTGCTTAAATATTTTTCAAGAAACTCGACCACATCATGATCAATATGGTTGGTTGGCTCATCTAAAATCAGTATCCCGGCAGGCCTTACGAGTGCACTTGCGATAGCAACCTTTTTCTTTTGCCCACCGGATAAAAGGTTCACATTCTTATCAAAATCGGTAATCCCAAGCTTTGTTAGAATGGCTTTGCTTTCATATTCTTTCAGATTTTTTATATCGGAAGAAACACCTAATAACACTTGTTCTAACACCGAAATATGATTTTCAAAAATAGGAATTTGCGGCAAGTATTGAACGCGAACAGCACTTGATTTGGTTACCAATCCGCTATCTGCTGCCTCAAGGCCGGCAATGATCTTTAAAAAAGTTGATTTTCCGGCTCCGTTGACCCCGATAACACCAATTTTATCTCCGTCATTAATCGTGAAGGAAATATCCTTTAAAAGAGTCTTTTCCGAAAAGCTTTTGGTTATGTTTTCTGCGGTTAGTAATATCATTTTTTACCTCACTGTATTTTTTGGCAATGCACCAAGCAGTGAAAGACACGCTTTTCATGCAAACGAATATCTTAGAAATGGTTTATCATTCTGCTATTATCATTATAGAATGGATAAGGGAAATAGTCAATTAAAAAATGATATCCACTGCATTGACATCATTATGCAAATGCATACAAGATAGAAAGAAATTTGGAAAATCACTTGAATTTGCGCGAAAAATAGAATATAATATGAAATAATAAACAAAATTGGTGGAATATATCATTGCATATGTGGCGGCCTCTGCGGTAGCAGAAAAGCCGCTCGGGTTATCTTTGTGGCAAATTTTTATATTTTGTATATTGGGTTCTTAATCCTAAAGGAAAATAATTGATTAATGCGGATAAGCTGCTTTTCTTGTTTTTACAACAGAATTATTTTAAGGGTGGGATA
>CAZQDP010000095.1:0-5145 GCA_964592375.1 uncultured Eubacteriales bacterium
CCCTTTTAGCGATATTTTTGCGCCGTATACTGCGAAGGGGTACAATGCTTATACTTTTTAAAGTTGCGGATAAAGGAATTGACATTGTCAAAACCGCTCTCCATTGCAGCAAAGGTTACGCTGCTGCCACTTAATAATAGTTCTTCGGCTTTATTTACCCGATACAAATTCAGGTACTGCAAAAAAGTCATTCCGGTAACTCTGCCAAAAAGCCGCAAAAAATGGTTCATACTCAGCCGTGCCGATTTTGCCGCATCACAAAGGCTTATTTTTTCTTGATAATGACGATAGATATAATCCAGTGACTGGGCAATGGGTTCTTTGTATTTTTCATCTTCAATCTTGGCAGTGGTCAGCGGCAAAACGCCTTTGCCTCTAATCAGTAGCGCATACAGCCGACAAATCAGGGCCTGGGTACAAACCTTATATGCAGGCTTTTCTTCTGTCAATTCCTTGCACAGCCCTATTATTGTTTCGTATATTTCCTGATAGGCCGGATCCGTGGCGGAAATACTGCCGAAAAAGTTCATCTGCTGCAAATCGGGTGGTAACAAGGCGCCTCCCCGCACAAAGCTTTCAAAGCAAAACTGTATCACCACAATTTCACAAGACTCTTTCGGAAAGGTTTGGGTAGAATGCACCTGCCCGCTACCGCAAATGACAATATCACGCTTGTTTGTCATAAAACTGTGATGGTCCAGTTGCTGGCAAGCACGACCTTCATGAAACAGCAAGATTTCCACTTCCTTGTGCCAGTGAGGTGCGGCGGAAATAATGTGGTTACCGTTTGTCCTTCGATATATTATTTTAACAGGCAAAGAAGGCATTTCGATTTGCTCTTTGTAGACTGACATAGGACTTTCTCCTTGTAAAAATGGTGTTTTTAGAGGTACCCTCTAAGGTATCATTCTTTATTTTCCGTGAGCCGAGCGGCTTCCCAAGTCATTAGGTACCTGGAATAAATCTGTATGCCATGCACCGTGCCATCAAAGCTTGGTGCAATGGATAGCGGCCCGCCGTTAATATTTCTTATCTCACTGGAAAACCTGCCCCAACCAAACTGACGATGACTTCCTCCATCATTGAAAATGCCATCTGTTACAGCGGTGAAAATTCTTGCCTCTCCATCTGCAATGAGCGCCATGTGGTGCAGTTTCCCAGGCACAATCCTATTCGGGTCGGTGCTGTAATGACAAATGGTATTGCCATCTTGCAGGGTAAGGCGCAAACTTGCATTTTCTGCGGTCTTAATCCGAAACCCTCTGCCGCAATAGATGGTATCCGCAATTACCTGCCCCGGCAGCGTGCTATTTGCCACAAATTGTATTGCCACGCAAAGCCCGCTGCCCGGCTTATCCAGTCGAATAATTTTCGGCATGGCATACGTTTTTTGCTTTTCTATTTCCATTTTTGAAAGCTGAACAAATAATCCTTCTTCGCTCACCTGTGCCGTTTTATCCCACATGCCCTCATACCCGCTAAAATCCATTTCATGAATGCCAATTCGCACTTTATTGGTCTCACTGATGTATATTTTCCCATCCACTTCCATGATGCCAGGATAGCTAAATCGACCGCTGTCGTAAGATAAATCATGGGTATAAAAGAGGATTTCGGGCCAAGACCAAGCAATGTCTCCATCCTTCTCTATGCCGCCGCAAACCCAAACGGGGTTGCGGTCGTCGTAATTCTTTCCGTTGTGGTTATGGTGCCAGAGAAGGTATTTCCCCTTCTCAATTTCCCAGATGGAGGGACACGCTCTGGGATTTTTAATAGGGATATTGCTAGGCCCATACATCATTTTTTTTGCAGGGGAAAAGGTTTGGCCATCCTCACTCATGCTGTAGCAAATATAGCCTTTGTCTGTACGAAAGCCCACATATATACGATTGTTTTGAAGCACTGCGATATGTGGTTCTTCGGATACATGATCATCAAGCTCCCAATCCGGCCCTTTGATGCCGCCGATAACACGAAAAGTAAGCTTAGTAGCATCCAATTCATCCAAGATATTCTCGCTCACCAGCATGTACACCACAGAATTTCGCATACCCTTTTCAATGGTTGCCCAAGGAATATACAGCTTTTTTCCTACCACGGTAGGTAACCCCACCGCCCAGCCGGTGCCGGAATTGTGCTCAATTGTAATGGGATTACTGAAACTTTGGCCGCCATCGTCCGAATAGGTAAATTGCTGGGGACTTAACGCATAAATTCTTCCATACTCTGTTTTAAAAGGCACCGCATACCCACCGTTGCACTTTTGCCCCTTCGTCCAGGTGTGGCCGTGGTCACAGCTACGCATCACATACGTATCACTCCCCATTTCTTCGGATTCATAGCCGAGGGTGACCATGCAAATCCACTCTCCGCTTGCGTTTCCTAAAAGAAGTTGGGGTTGGTCCGAGTAGCCCATTTTGGGAGAAGGAATAAATCGACAGGAATTAGCAAATCTTTTGTCTGCAAAACCATTCATGCACATCAAAGCCTTTCTCTATTTTTTTGGTAACTGCATTGTATTCTTCCAAAATTCATTTGTCAATCATTTGCGTATTTTTTCGTCATTCCAACGAAAAAGTAATCAAATTTTGTATATCTTGTATAAAAGTATGCACAAAATGCTTCATCAGACAATCTTTTTATTTGCTTTTTTCTCATAACGTTGTTATAATATATTTATTATTGTGTTGATAGAAGGAGAAGAAATATGACGGGACTTTATGTGCACATTCCTTTTTGCGTTTCAAAATGTTATTACTGCGATTTTAATTCCTATGATTCTCAGCTTCATCAGGCAAATGATTATTGTGATGCATTGCAAAAAGAAGCATATTTTTATAAAGGGACTTCTCTTGATACCGTATATATTGGAGGGGGAACGCCTACCTGCCTTGAGCCTTCCTTACTCCTTGGCATTTTGGATGCGATGAAACGGAATTTTTCCCTTCGCAGTCCGGAAATAACCGTAGAAGCAAATCCGGCTACAGTGGATTTGCCCTTTCTTCGTGCATTGCATGAAGCGGGCGTCAATCGGCTCAGCCTTGGGGTACAAAGCTTTGATGGCAGCCTGCTTCGCACTTTGGGGCGATTGCACGAGCCGGCAGATGCCGTTGATGCCGTCTATCTTGCAAGAGAGGCCGGTTTTAGTAATATCGGCATTGATTTGATGTATTCCCTGCCCGGGCAGACCATGGACATGGTGAGGTCAGACCTTGCACGAGCGGTTACTCTGCCTATCCGTCATGTATCCTACTACGGCCTAAAGGTAGAAAAAGGAACTCCTTTTTACGAGCAGGGCATCACTCCCGCAGACGAAGAGCTTGATAGGCAGATGTACCATTTTTGCTCCGACTATTTAAAATCCTTTGGATTTTGCCATTATGAAATTTCAAATTTTGCTTTGCCCGGATTTTATTCACGTCATAATATGAAATATTGGTCATCAAAGGCCTATATCGGTCTTGGTGCAGGTGCTCATTCCTGTTACGGCGAAAAGCGATATGCCAATGTCAAAAGTATCGATACTTATATGGCAATGCTACGGGATGGACAAAGACCGATTGAAGAGAGCTACACACTTACCGATAAGGATATCAATGAAGAAAAAATCATGTTAGGTCTACGGCTAGACAAGGGAATTCCGGTCGCATGGGTGGGGGCGAAGAAGGACTTGCTTCAAAAGTATGTGCAGATGGGATATATGAAACAAAAAAGAGGCCGTGTCAGCCTCACTTCGTTAGGGTTTGATGTATCGAACAGCATTATTGCTTCTTTTTTATAATCATAAAGAAGATAAAGGGTTTCGGAGCATAAGGCGAATGAAAAATGATTAAAACCGCGCGTGTTTGATTCTTTTCTTTAATATCATAGCGTCCTACATATGGAAAAATCTCCACCAATAAAGTCGCTACAGGGGTGATCTTTCGGGTTTGCCTGCCTTGCGTGGATATTTTGCGTTTGTGGACGCGATTTTTTTTATCACCACAATATTTCTCGATAGCTCACAAAACGGAATATGTACCTCAAAAATATCCTCAAGCTTTCCCCCAAGAAGTTCTAACGCACGAAGGGACTGCGCCACCTCGTCTTTTGCGCCGGGTCCTTTCATGGCAAAAAAGTACCCTCCACATCTTACAAAGGGCAAGCAATATTCGGCCAGAACAGGCAAAGGGGCCACTGCTCTTGCGGTCGCCACATCGTATTTTTCTCGATACGGATCATTTGAGCCTGCATCCTCTGCACGGCTATGTACAGAATGTATATTAGCGAGTGAAAGCACCTTGGTGCATTCATCTAAAAACCCTACTCGCTTCGCAAGAGAGTCTAGCAGTGTTACCTCAAGATCGCTCTTTACAATGGCCATCAAAAGCCCAGGAAAGCCTGCACCCGTGCCCACATCTATTACACGTCCATGAAGCGGCATATGCGGACAAGTAAATAGGGATATTGAATCCAAAAAATGCTTGGTGATCATGTCCTGCGGCTCTGTGATGGCCGTTAAATTAAATTTTTCATTCCATACTTGCACAAGCTCCATATATTGAAGCATTTTTTGAATAGTTTCGCTTTGCAAGTCTATACCAAGTTTCCGACTGCCTTCTAAAAGCAGTGCTGAAAGCTCCAAACCTTACACATCCTCCACAAACGTAATATGCCAAAAAAGGCAGATAACCCATGATTATTTCACGTTTTTCCCGCAGGATGGGCAAAAATTAAATTCTTCTTTATATCCGCTTCCGCAGGAAGGACAGGTTTTTGTGCTTTTCATTTCGCTAAGCTTTGCCTTATTGTCGCTAATCTCTTCATAGAGCTTATCAATTTCGGCGCAATATGTAGCCACTTCGTCGGCCGGAAAGGTTTCCGATTCTTTGTACGCCACATATACTGCTTTACCCATTTCTTTGAGCAGTTTATTAATTTCTGCTTCCTTATCCACAATGCTAAAGTTCACCTTGACGGATTCCACAAGCTCTCCTGATTTTTTAACCGCAGATACTGCAATTTCCGATACTTTTTCGCGGATTACACCTAATACTTCCATCACTTCGTCCTCCTTCCGGCTTTGCCGGTCACTCTATTGCTATTATACTTGTGCGATAGGAACATTATACACCAAGAGCGAAAAAATATCAAGCATATTTTTGT
>CAZQDP010000096.1:0-4873 GCA_964592375.1 uncultured Eubacteriales bacterium
AGGTTTTTTCTAATAAAACCGTATTTTGGAATACGCCACCACTGAGCGCAACAATATCAATGTTTTGCCGCTTTCGGATGATTTTACATACATCTAAAATCATCTGGGCTACTGCATCATGAAAACCAAGCGCAATGGCTCCAACGGAAACACATTCTTTTAATTGACACAACTTATCTAAAACCGATCGCAAATCTATACAAATGGATCTTTCTTGTTCGATGAGCCCAAACGTCAATTCGGCGGGCTTTATACCGCTTTTCATACAAAGTACCGCTTCTTTTTCCACATTCGCTCCGCACTGACCTTCGTAGCTGTTTGCATCACCCAATTGCAGTATTGCACACACGGCGTCAAATAATCTGCCCATGCTTGAGCTTTGAATGGTATTAATACGCTCCCGAAGCGCCGCCTTGATTATTTCTTTTCGATCATCGCAAACATATTGCTCCAATTGGTGATGCAACAAAAAACAAGTTGCAGTTTTTTTTGCATCTTTCACGGAAGTATCGCCTCCGAGCATTGGCGTGTATGCCAAATGCGCCGCTCTGACAAAATTTGGACCATCACAAATCAAAAATTCCCCGCCCCACACATTGCCATCCGTACCATATCCACTGCCATCAAAAGCCACACCGATGACCCTCTGCTCCAAATGATGTTCTGCCATTACCGAGGCAATATGCGCATGATGATGCTGTACATCGATAATGGGTATGTTGAGGGTTTTTGCAAACCTTGCGGAATGATAATTCGGGTGCATATCACAAATTGCGATATCCGGCTTTATTTTGAATAACCGCAAAGCGTCCTGCAGCGTATCCCGATACAGTGCATTCGTCGCACTACCTTCCAAATCACCCAAATGCGCACTGAGCACTGCTTGATGATTTTTATATAGACAAAACGCAGCCTTCAAATCGCTACCGGCCGCAAATATTTGCAGATTTTTATGCACGTTTGGTAATAATATGGGATATGGAACATAACCCCTGCTTCTGCGAATTAGCTGTGGACGATGACGAACCATCTTTACCACAGAATCATCTACAAAGCGAACAATTCTTCTGTCATTCCAAAGAATACCATCTAAATGCGGCGACTGAATTGCCATCATTTCTCTGTCATCTTTGATAATTGGATTGTCCGAGATATTTGCACTTGTCATAATCAGCGGACCACACACTTTCATGAGTAGAACCTGAAGCGGCGTATAGGGTAGAAAAGCTCCACAATAGATACTGCCCTTTGCCACAGCATAAGATATGTCACTGTTTTCCTTTATTTTCAGCAGCACAATGGGGCTTGCCTTGGAACGCAAAATCGCTTCCTCTTCCTTTGACACATCACAATACTTGCAAATTGCATGCACTGAAGCGAACATTACCGCAAAAGGCTTTTCATCCCTGCCTTTTAATTTGCGCAGTTTTTCGATGGTGTCTTCCTGAAACGGTGAGCAGGCAAATAAATATCCACCAATCCCTTTTACGGCAACAATGCCACCAGATTTCAGCAAACACACTGCTTTTTCCAAGGCCTGCATCTTGACCAAGTTTTCACTTGATTGCATTTTCAAATATGGTCCACAATCATGACAGGATATGGTTTGCGCATGAAATCGTCTGTCTTTTGGGCTTGTATATTCACTTTTGCACGCTGTGCACATGTCAAAATCGCGCATGGAAGTGTTCTGCCTATCATATGGCAATAATTCAATGATACTGTAACGAGGCCCGCAAGCGGTGCAACTGATGAACGCATTTTGGTACCGCCTGTCGTCGGCGTAGCAAAGCTCCTCTGTGCATTTTGGGCAAATGGCGATATCGGGCGAAATGTTGGCATTTTCTTCACAATCCATACTCTGCGCAATGTGGAATGAATGATACTTTGCGGCAGGAATATCCACTGCCTCCATTTTCATAATCTCCCAACTGCCTGCCCTCTCGTTTTGTAACTGCGTGAGGAATGCCCCCATCGCACGCCTATTCGATTGTGCGATGATTTCAACAGCGCCTCCGATATTTCTTACCATACCGCATATTCCATACTTTTGTGCGCATTGAAAAACAAAGGGGCGAAAGCCAACCCCCTGCACTATTCCGGAAATGTTTATTCTTTTGGTTTGGAATGTATTTTTGTCATCATCCATGCTACCACTTCTCCAAAGCCCTCACCTGTTTTGCCTGAGATTTTGATAATCGGCACCTGAGGATTTAATGCTCTGAGTCCTTTTAAAAAGAAATCCTCATCAAAATCAACATATGGCAAAAGATCCATTTTGTTTAGTAATATAATATCTGCCTTTTCAAATGCAAGGGGATATTTGTATGGTTTGTCACTACCCTCAGTAACGGTTAAAATCAGCATTTTTACATGCTCACCAATTTGAAATTCGGCAGGACATACGAGATTTCCAATATTTTCAATAAACAGTATGCCATCTTTCGCCTCAAGCTTTTTTGCCATTTGGCCTATGATTGGCGAATCAAGATGGCACGCACCGCCGGTATTGATTTGTATTGTCTTCACGCCAAGTGAAATAAACTTTTGCGTATCAATATCTGATGCAATGTCTCCTTCTATCACATAAGGCGTAACCTTTAGTCTTTTGATTATCTGCATGATAGACGTCGTTTTCCCCACACCCGGCGCGCCCAACACATTGATTGCAAATACCCCTTTTTGGGTCAAATAAGAATTAATCTCCAAAGCTTCTTTTTCGTTTTTATCATAGATGGATTCCATAATTTCAATTTGTTTGCGCCCGGACATATTCATACTTCCTATCTCTATATTTCAATGGACTCAATGTAAAATTCTCTTCCAATATCGGTCGGAACACCGTCTGCCCCACAATGGCTGCATTCAAAGGAAAAGGCTTTTCGTTCGAATAATTGGTTGCATTTGCTACACCTGAGTTTTGGTTTTATTCGGCGAATACTCAGCACGGCATTTTTGCATAAGCCGTCTTGTGCTATGATTTCAAAATATAAATCAATAGAACTGGCAACATATCCGCAAAGGTCCCCTACAACAAGATGAATTTTTTTTATTTCCTTTGCATGATGCTCATTTGCATATTTCTCTGCAATCGCAATGATCCTCTTGGTGATCGGATATTCGTGCATTTTCAAATACTTCCTTCTCTTTGCCTGTTGTTGGGGCGGTGTATTGACTATTCATGGACAGGCACTTTTTAGGGCACACACTAACACAATAACCACACTGGATACATTTCAAACGCGAAATGCCCCAAGTGGCATTTGCTTTCTGAACCTCAATTGCCTCTGTGGGACAACGCCTTTGGCAAATCGAGCAAAAAATGCATGCAGCAATATCAATATCAATGCTCCCTCTTGTCAGCTTAAAATCATCTCTTTTTTTAATCGGGTAAAGAGTAGTATATGGGCCGTGCATGATACTTTTAAATAACGTTTTGGTGATACTCAAAATAGACATATTTATTCCGCCTCATTTATTCATTTATCTTTCAGTGCAGCTAATGCATGGGTCGATGGTTAAAATCAATATTGGCACATCCGCAAGGGAACAATTTTTTAGCGTTTCAAGCAGTGCAGGAATATTGGCAAATGTAGGCGTCCTCACCCTCACCCTATCTAAAAACTTCGTTCCATTCGCTTTTGAGTAATAGACTACTTCCCCACGTGGTTGTTCAATCCTTGTGAAATATTCTCCACTAGGATTGCCGGTCACTTTCACTTTTATCTCACCATCCGGAATAAGACTGATGCACTGACTGATCAAATCAATGGATTGGAAGATTTCTTTTATTCTCACAACGGTTCTGGCATAGGAGTCTCCGGCGGTCTCCATGATTGGTTCAAATGCCAATTCCCCATATGCCGCATACCCAGTTTTCCTTAAATCATTAGAAATTCCGCTTGCCCTTGCCATAGGACCTACTGCACCAAGCTCAAACGCCAGTTCCTTTGACAGAACGCCAAGACCCATCGTGCGATGTTTTACGGATGAATCGTTTAAAAACACATCGGTAATGTCTTTT
The DNA here is from genome assembly GCA_964592375.1 of uncultured Eubacteriales bacterium. Lineage (GTDB taxonomy): Bacteria > Bacillota > Clostridia > RUG12999 > RUG12999 > CAZQDP01. Next base: position 4,025 of record CAZQDP010000096.1, read on the forward strand.
ACCTCATTTTTCATATTTGCGAGGATTTGCGCAATTTTTTCAAGCATTTCACCGCTTATGTCTTTGCTCAGCCCACCAATATCACAAACCGAGAAAATAATTCTTCCACCCGTGGTTTCCTCAAAAATATCAAGAATATTCTCTCGAAGCCGCCAGCTGTGCATAAACAAGCTTTCGAACCCAAATGCATCCGCGGTAAGTCCAAGCCATAGCAGATGGCTGTGTATTCTGGATAATTCCGCCCAAATGGTCCTTAAAAACGCTGCTCTCCTAGGAATTTGTATATCCATGATGCTTTCAATGGACATACAATACCCCATCCCGTGCATAAAGGAACAGATGCCGCAAATTCTCTCGGCCACATAAGTATACTGCAGAAAATCTCTTTTCTCTACTAATTTTTCAAGTCCTCTGTGAACATATCCTATTTTCGGTATTGCCTCAAGAACCGTTTCACCCTCCAAAACCAGATCCAAATGTATCGGCTCCGGCAATACTGGATGCTGCGGTCCAAATGGAATAATCGTTTTATTTCCCATGCTCATTCTCCTTAGAAGCGCTATTTTGGTTGTTGAACGGTGTCTCTACGGCAGTTACATAAAGATTTCCACCAAAATCCAAAGAAATATTCTTTATGTTCACCCCAAAAAGCTCTTTTATCTCGTTTTCATAAAAAAAAGCGTATGAATATATACTGCTGATGCTCTCTACCTGCGCATCGCTTTCAACACATAACCTTAAAGTGAAAAAATCGCAATCTTTATCAAAGGAATAACTAATTTCCATCCCATTCATGCATGTGCAAGATATCGCCACCAAACGATATCCTTCATTCTTTCGTTTCAAAAC
>CAZQDP010000097.1:0-4855 GCA_964592375.1 uncultured Eubacteriales bacterium
AAAAAGCAAACACGATATGTGTCTGCTTTTGTCGATTTTGGTCGTACGAAATATTTGTAAATTTTGAGCTAAGAAAGATAAACCGTTTTTCAAAGCTAATTTATTTGACATTGATATTCCTTTATTGTATAATAATAACCGTAAAAGAAAAATATTCTTCATGAAGGAAGGTATCAATATGGCAATTCTTGTAACGGGTGGCGCAGGTTATATCGGCTCCCATACTTGCCTGCTTTTGCTGGAAGCAGGATATGATGTAATTGTGGTGGACAATTTAAGCAACAGCAGTGAGAAGTCTTTGGATCGGGTATCCACCATTACCGGCAAAGGCATTGATTTTTTTAGGTGCGATATCAACGACAAGGCCGGCCTTGAGGATATTTTTTCACGCAAATCGATAGAGGCTGTGGTGCACTTTGCAGGGCTGAAGGCGGTGGGTGAATCCGTAGCCATTCCCCTTGCATACTATCAAAATAATATCTCGGGTACTTTGGTACTCTGCCAGGTGATGCAGAAATTTAACGTGAAAAAGATTGTGTTTAGCTCTTCTGCCACTGTGTATGGCAACCCTCATAAGGTACCCATTACGGAGGACATGCCTCTTTCCGCAACCAATCCATATGGCAGAACCAAGCTGATGATTGAAGAAATTCTTCGAGATTTGGCTGTCTCCGATCCTGAATGGTCCATTTCTATTCTGCGTTATTTCAATCCGGTGGGTGCACATAAAAGCGGCATGATTGGTGAAAATCCACGAGGCATTCCCAATAATTTAATGCCCTTTATTACCCAAGTGGCTTGCGGCAAGCGTGAAAAGCTCAGTGTGTTTGGTAGTGATTACCCCACGATTGACGGAACCGGCGTGCGTGATTATATCCATGTGATGGATTTATCCTACGGCCACATCAAAGCGCTTGAATATATTGACAAACGGCAAGGAGTATTTGAGCACAATTTAGGAACAGGCACAGGATATAGCGTGCTAGATCTTGTAAAGGCCTTTGAACAGGCAAATAATCTGAAAATTCCATATCAGCTAACAGACCGCCGCCCAGGTGATATTGCGGCATGCTATGCGGACCCCACCAAGGCAAAAAATGAGCTTTTATGGACTGCCACAGAGGATATTGTATCCATGTGCCGCGACTCGTGGAATTGGCAAAAAAATAATCCCAATGGATATGAGGATTAGTTTGTTTTCTTTTCATATGCAAATACCTTTTTTATCTTTTTGGTTGACATTGAATGAAAGCTATGATATAATTTGCACTGATAAAAGGGAGTAGTTGGAATGGTAAAGTCAACATACTGGTGTGTGAGCACCTGGCTTTACGACCTGAAACATGGTAACGAGACTTTTAGCATAATTCTTTTGAATTATACTAAAAGTCTTTTTTTATTTCCTTTTGTTTAGGCTGTGCGGCAGATTTTGTCTGCTGCTATGATAACGATGATAAATAAAGGAGGGTTCAGGCACTGCACTTTTTCCTTTGCAGTCTTTGACTTGCACCCGTGAAGAAGGCATCCTGATGCAAACGTATGAAAGCATTTTTGGAAAGCGCGCAACAAACGTTGCAAAGACTTGGCACCAATGTCAATACCGGCCTGAGTGAGCAAGAGGTAACTGAAAATGCCGCCAAATTTGGCAGCAACACCTTTACAAAGAAAAAGCCGACACCATTTCTCGTCCGAATTTTCCATGCCGCCTCCGAGCCCATGATTGTGATGCTCATCATTGCGGCCATCATTACGCTTCTTGTTAATACCATTCGTTTTGTCAGTCATGGCGAGGCTGAATTCATTGAATGCATTGGGATTTTTACAGCAATTGCTTTGGCAGTTGCCATCACTGTGATGATGGAGGGGCGAAGCGAAAAGGCTTTTGATGCGCTGAATAAAATCAAAGAAAATATTCAGGTCAAGGTTCTGCGTGGGGGCGTTATCCGCCTTATTCCTCAACACCAACTGGTGGTGGGAGATATCGCCATGTTTGAGATAGGAGATAAAATTCCGATTGATGGTCGCCTTATTTTTGCAGATCATCTTATGGTGGATGAGTCTTCTTTAACAGGCGAGAGTATCCCTTCCGGAAAATGCGAAAATGCGGTGTTTACCGACCATAAAACCCCAGTCGCTGAGCGGACAAATATGCTATATTCCGGCTGCTATATTACGGGAGGCACCGGAAGTATTGTTGTAACCGAGGTGGGTGATCAAACGGAGTTTGGTGCCATTGCACGGCAGCTTGGCGGTAGCGAAAAGAGCAGCACCCCTTTGCAGGAAAGGCTTGATCGGCTTGGTAAGATGATTACCATTCTAGGAGCCTCCATGGCCGGCATTGTGTTTGTCATAGAGCTTTTTACCTTTATGCTTCGAGGCACGATGAGCCTAGAAAATGTATCAGAAGCGTTCATTACCAGTATTGTGCTCATTGTGGCGGCTGTGCCTGAAGGTCTGCCCACCATTGTGGCAGTATCTCTTTCCATTAATATTATAAAAATGGCAAGGCAAAATGCACTTGTCAAAAAACTCATCGCCTGTGAAACGGTGGGTTGTATTAATGTCATCTGTTCGGATAAGACAGGCACACTGACGGAAAACAGAATGACAATGACCGATTTTTTCACAAATGGAACCCTTCAAAAACCGCCACAGCTGACCGAAGGCGTGTTGACAGATAATTTTTGCATAAACAGTACCGCCAATATTGATGTGTCCAATCACAAAACCACCTTTATCGGCAATCCTACGGAATGCGCCATGCTCATGGCATTTTCCAAGGCTGTTTCCGATCCCGATGCATATAAGCGGCAAAGAGAGCAAGCGGACATCGTGCATGTGTATCGCTTTTCTTCCGAAACCAAGAATATGACAACTATTCTGCGCCGAGGCGATCGGTATCTTGTGCTCTCTAAGGGCAGTCCCGAAAAGATTTTAGCCCAATGCTCTTCCATTATAGCGGAGGGGTCATCTTCCGTGCCAATTGGAGCGCTATTGACAAGCGTGGAAACGGAAATTACCCATTTTCAGAACAAATCCGCTAGGGTATTGGCATTTGCCCATAAGGAAATGTCGCACTTGCCGGACTTTGAGAATTGCAGAGATGAGATTGAAAGCGATATGGTCTACGATGGCTTTGTTGTTATTTCAGATCCTTTGCGGAGTGATGTTGCTAAAGCGGTGCAGCAATGTCGCCATGCCGGCATAGAACTGAAAATACTAACAGGAGATAATATTGTAACCGCTCGTGCCATTGCCGATCAGCTTGATATTTTGCATGGCGGGGCAAAAGTGGTTTCCGCCTCGGAAATCGAAGATTTGTCACAGCAGGAGCTAATGGATGCGCTTCCTCATATCAAGGTTATTGCAAGGAGCACTCCCGCCATCAAGATGAGGGTGGTGCAGGCGCTGAAAGCGCTTGGCAATATTGTAGCAGTAACGGGTGATGGCATCAATGATGCTCCCGCCATTTCCCATGCTGATGTGGGTATTGCCATGGGTATTACCGGCACGGAGGTTTCCAAGCAAGCCAGCGATATTGTCCTGCTGGATGATTCCTTTTCCACCATTGTCAAAGCGGTGCAGTGGGGACGCGGAATATATGAAAATTTTCAGCGTTTCATTCAGTTTCAGCTTACGGTCAATCTCTCTTCTGTGCTTGTAGTGCTCACGTCCATCCTTACAGGCTTTGCCGCACCCTTTACCGCTCTGCAATTGTTATGGATTAACATCGTGATGGATGGCCCACCGGCACTGACACTCGGACTTGAGCCTATTCGAGGCAATTTAATGAAGCGTAGGCCCATTGCCAGAGATGCCAATATTGTGACCCGAGGGATGCTACTGACCATTGCGATAAATGGCATATATATTTCCATCATTTTTATGCTGCAAACCTTTTATAACTTTTTGAATGCCGCTCCCCATCAAGAAAGTGCGGTGCTCTTTACACTGTTTGTCCTCTTTCAACTCATGAATGCATTTAATGCAAGAGAGCTGTCTTTTGATAGCATTTTTCATAGCATAACAAAAAATAAGCTGATGCTGCTTGTCTTTGGCATCACACTTCTTCTGCAGGTTCTCATCACCCAATTTGGGGGTGTGCTGTACAATACGGTGCCATTGCCACTGAGCATGTGGATTAAAATGCTGGTGGTTTCATGCACTGTCATTATAATGTCTGAGCTGTTAAAGCTACTGATAAGAAAGACGAAATGAAAAGAATAGCACCAAAAAAGGGTGACCGCACTGTACCGACCCCCAAAAGTTAGACCAAAAATCTAACAAGTAGGAGGTCACTACACACAGTCACCCTTTTTTTATTTTAAAAATTATGCTATTTCCTTTTGCTCCCGGTAAAGTGGAAAGGTTTACTGCGCCTTTGCCGACAGAACAACATCAATATTGCCTCTGGTCGCCTTTGAGTAAGGGCAAACCTGATGTGCAGCGCTTACAAGCGCCTCTGCTGCTTTTTGATCAATTCCGCTTACGCGAAGCGCAAGTGCAACCCCAAGGGCATACCCACCATCTTCCTGTGTACCAATGCTTACCTCTGCGGTAATGGAAAATTCACTGACACTCATTTTTTCCTTGTGTATAACAAATTGCACGGCACTTCCAAAGCAAGCCGCGTAGCCTGCAGCAAAAAGTTGTTCGGGATTAGTCCCTTCCTTGCCGGAGCCTCCGATTTCCACAGGCGGCGCCATGTCAAACTTTAATGGACTGCCCAAAACCTCCACAGACCCTTCCCTGCCACCGGTGGATACAGCGCTCGTTGTATACAAAACCTTCATGATGAAATCCCCTCCTCTTTCTACGCATTTTTTGGCCTTAAAATTCCATTTTTTTTACGATA
>CAZQDP010000098.1:0-4838 GCA_964592375.1 uncultured Eubacteriales bacterium
CTTCGGGCGCACGCATCCTTGGTTTTGTGGTGCGGTAATAATGAGAACAATCAAGGCTTTTTCATATGGAAAAGCTCTGAAAACGATCCCGAATATTTCGGGAATTATATGTATAAAAAAGCATTGCCAAGCATTTGCGGGCAACTTGACCCACATAGAGATTATTGGATTGGCAGTCCGTATGGCGGCGTAGATCCAAACTCTCCAAATGAAGGGGATAGGCATTCATGGGAGGTATGGGCCTATGATAAGCCCTATTTGTCATACCGAAAAGATACCGGACGATTTATCAGCGAATTTGGGTTTTTGGCTATGCCTTGTTATAAAACCATTGAGGAATTTACCGTAGCGGAGGATCGGCATATCAACAGTCCTGTAATGTTATCCCATATCAAGGCGGTGGACGGAGCCAAAAAGCTTTTTGCTTACCTTGCTTTTGATATCGGCTTTCCAAGGGATTTCAAAAGCTATGTGTATCTGTCGCAATATGAACAGGCAGAGGCCATCAAGGTAGCGGTTGAGCATTGGCGCACCAGAGCCTATGCTACGGCAGGAACATTGTATTGGCAGCTTAATGACTGTTATCCCGTTGCCAGCTGGTCTGCCGTGGATTATGGACGCAGAAAAAAAGCACTGTATTATTACAGCCGTCATTTTTACAATCCATTGCTTCCGATTTTATCGCCTGTCGGCGATGGCATTGATCTTTCCATTATCAATGAGAATGAAGCAGTTTCCGCTACGCTTCGCATTACCTCCTATGCACTTTGCGGCAGGAAAAGAAGTGAAATTATTTTTCCATATGAAGTAAAAGCCAATACTACCGAAATGGTCAGAACATTTACATTGCAAGCGCTTGGCTTTTCCTACAAACCGGTCATCCATTCGGGTACGGAGAATTGGGTCAATACCTCAAAGGAAGAAAACGGTGATCTTCTTGATGGTTGTATTTTTGTGGAAATGACGTATGAAGGTGGTATTATTCGTAATTTTCTGTGCTTTGACGTGCCTGCCAAAATGCCTTTATGCATTCCAAATATCAAAATTCACCAAAGCGACAATAGGATTACACTCACCACTGATATTCCCGCATTTGGTGTGTTTTTGGAAACACAAAACGATATTGATGTGTCGGACAATTGCCTCACCATGGAGCCTGGCATCCCCTATACTGTTTTGTGCTCCGCAAATCCAGGTCAAATTAAAGTCATGGATATCACCAATATGACACAGAAGATATAAAATGGAGTGATTATAATGGAAAAATTGACGCAGAAGGACAAGTTCATCCTAAGGGGCCTTGCAGTGGAACAATTGGAATATGCAAAATCGCCGCAAATGGAAATTCTCAAAAAGGAGTGGCTTCTCCATAACACCTGTAGGGGCTCCCGTCCAATGATTCACGTGGAATGTGCTACCTTTGAAAACGAAATTATTCCTCCCCTACTGCAATGCGAGGGAGAGGACGCAAGAAATATAGAAAAAAGCTTATACCGAAATTTTATCAACCATAAGCTGTTTGAGGATGATTTTCCGGTCAAGGATTATTATCCCATTCGGCCTCAAAGCAGCTTTACGCTTTTTGGTGTTAAGCCAAAAATTGAATATACCTCCGAAGGCATCGGTCATCATTTTGTACCGATAATTCATGATTTGGAGCAAGATTTTCATATGCTTGCTCCTTCGGTGCAAGCTGCATATCCAGAAGAAACCCAAAAAATGATGGAGCATATCAATGAGATTTTTGGTGATATTCTTCCGGCAAAGCTTATCGGTAGCAGTTTATGTGCCGTGCCAACGCAAAAAATTGTACATTTAATGGGTATGGAAACCATGTACTTTTCCATGCATGATTATCCCGAGTTGTTTTTGAAAATGATGGACATGGTAGCAGATGCATATCTTTCTTACTTTAATTTTCTATCGGTAAACAGCATGATTTTACCAACTGTTGCCGATCAAAGCCTAAACCAAGGCTCATGGTGCTTTACCGATGAACTGCCAAGCAAACCTGAGCTGGTGCATTTCCCTTCCGATGTTTGGGGATTTATGGACTCTCAAGAGACGGTTGGCATATCGACCGAGATGTTTTCGAGGTTCATCTTTCCATGCTATGAAAAAATTGCAAAGCATTTTGGACTTTTGTCCTATGGTTGCTGCGAGCCGGTACACGATTTGTGGGATGCATGCTTAAGTCAGCTCTCCAATCTTAAAAAGATTTCCATTTCCCCATGGTGTGATGAGGAAAAAATGGGCGAAAAGCTTGATGGCAAAAAGATCATTTATCACAGAAAACCAAGCCCAAATTATTTGGGTGTTGATAAAGCTTTAGATGAAAAAGCACTTGCCCTGCATATTGACAAAACCATAAAGGCATCAAAGGGCTGCCCTCTTGAAATTACGCAACGTGATGTCTACACGGTACACAATAACCCTCAAAAAGTAAAAAGATTTGTAGAAATTATTCGTAGTAGATGCTCATAGGGTAAAAATCGTTGTTTTTGATAAATATTCTTTGTTTTAACCAAATACATTGCCATATCCATTTGTTAAACTATAATTACTAGAGCAGAGAGGAGTTTTTTTTTGAATTATCCTAAGATTTATTTGGCTATTGATAACTGCTTTGCTTCAAAGCGCTGGGTCTCTCCTGATGAATGGATGCCTCTGATTAAAAGCCTTGGAATTCATTGTATTGAGGCCAGTAGCGATAATGAATGCGACCCATTATACATGGGAGCGGAATACTTAAACGACTGGAAGCATCAAGTCCTAAAAAGCGCTGCAGAGCACAGCATGAAGGTGGTAAACCTCTACTCTGGGCATGGCACCTATGCAACACTTGGACTATCTCATCCCGACCGCAGGGTAAGGGATCGTATTCTCTACGAATGGCTCATGCCCATGAGCAGGCTTGCGGGTGAGCTTGGCGCCGGGCTTGGCTTTTATTGTCATGCTTTTTCTGATGCAATTCTGCAAAATGTGTCGGGATATGAAAAAGCTATGGAAGACTTGTATTGCAGATTGGCAATGCTTTCAAAAACTGCTTCAGATTTTGGTTACGGGCCTTTGGGCATTGAGCAAATGTACTCCCCTCATCAAATACCATGGACCATTGAAGGTGCAAAAGTCTTGTTGCGCGAAGTATACCAAAGAAGTAATGCTCCTTTTTATATTACCATTGACGTTGGTCATCAGTCCGGCCAAAAAAGGTTTTTGCGCCCCACCGCGTCGGAAATAAAGGAATTGCTATCTCAGCGTCGATGCGGCAAACCCATTGACCATTTATGGCTTGGGCCTGAGCGCGCCTTTGCGCTTTTCGAAGAAGCAGCGGCAGGTCCAAAAAGCCGCGAGAATGATTTTTTACATGCAATTCAGACGAAAATGGATGAAACCCCTCATTTGTTTTCTTCTGCACAAGATTCGGATCCTTATGGCTGGCTTACAACGCTGGGTTGCTACTCCCCCATCATTCACCTTCAGCAGACAAACGGAAAAACCTCCTCCCATCTACCCTTCACCAAAGAACACAATGCAAGCGGAATTATCTTGCCAGATAAACTTCTAAGAGCACTTGCCGCTTCCTACAATCAAACTGCAGATGAAACCATGCCGCCTCCTTGTAGCGACATTTATCTTACCCTGGAAATGTTTACGCCAACGGCCGAGATCAACAGAGTTACCCTCATGCGCCTTGCCGAAACAGTGGCATACTGGCGCAGGTTTGTGCCGGAGGATGGAATTTCACTGGATCAGTTGATACATTAAAAAGACATAAAATGGAGTGATTGTAATGGAAAAACTGACGCAGAAGGACAAGTTCATCCTAAGGGGCCTTGCAATGGAACAATTGGAGTATGCAAAATCGCCGCAAATGGAAATTCTTAAAAAAGAGTGGCTTCTCCATAACACCTGCAGAGGCTCCCGTCCAATGATTCACGTGGAATGTGCATCCTTTGAGGACGAAATTATTCCTCCCCTACTGCAATGTGAGGGAGAGGACGCAAGAAATATAGAAAAAAGCTTATACCGAAATTTCATCAACCATAAGCTGTTTGGGGATGATTTTCCGGTCTCAGATTATTATCCCATACACCCTCAATGTAGCTTTACACTCTTTGGCATCAAGCCAAAAATTGAATATACCTCAGAAGGCATCGGACATCATTTTGTACCGATAATTCAGAATTTGAAACAGGATTTTCATAAGCTTGCTCCTTCAGTACAAGCTGCATATCCCGATAAGACGCGCCAATGGATGGATGATATCAATGAAATATTCGGCGATATTTTGCCGGCAAAACTTACCGGAGGTAGTCTGTATGCTGTACCTACTCAAAATATAGTGCACTTAATGGGTATGGAAACCATGTTCTTTTCCATGTATGATTATCCCGAGCTGTTTATAAAAATGATGGATATGATTGCAGATGCATATATTGCTTATTTTGATTTTTTAGCTGCAAACAACATGATTTTACCTACCACTTCCGAAGAAGTCCTAAACCAAGCCTCCTGGTGCTTTACCGATGAACTACCAAGCAAACCTGATCTGGTGCATATCCCCTCCGATGTTTGGGGATTTATGGACTCTCAAGAAACGGTTGGCGTATCGCCCGAGATGTTTTCAGCGTTCATCTTTCCATGTTATGAAAAAATTGCAAAACGGTTTGGGCTTTTGTCTTATGGCTGCTGCGAGGCGGTGCATGATATATGGGACACATGCCTCAATAAGCTACCCAACCTTAAAAAGGTGTCTATTTCTCCTTGGTGTGATGAGGAAAAAATGGGTGAAAAGCTTGATGGCAAAAAGATCATTTATCACAGAAAACCAAGCC
>CAZQDP010000099.1:0-1529 GCA_964592375.1 uncultured Eubacteriales bacterium
AGCCATCAATGCGGATTTCATGCTTTCCTTTTAGCCCTCTACCCCCACCGATGAATTTTTCATTCTATCTAAAAACCCCATAAAACGATCCCTCACGCTGCATTCCAAGGGATCCTCATAAAACCGATTGCGGCGAATGAGCTCCTTTAGGCGCTGCGCTCTTTGCAGGGCTGGCTCTTTTGGGAGGTAGCAAAGGGTCATAATTTCGGTATAACTTTGAATGCCGAGTTCTTTTAAAATGCAAGCCGGCGCAAGAATTCTTGAGGCGAACATATCTGCCTCTTTTTCAATGGCATCTTTTTTCTGCACAAAGGAACATTTTTGAAAGAGATCTCTTTTGGTCTTCAGCTTATGCCCGAGTAGAATATGCCCGATTTCATGGGCAAGCACATAATTAATCTGTGCATACGAATAAAAATGATCACGATAAAACACAAACCACTTATCCATAAAGCAAAGGGCGAAAGCATCGTTGCTGTTGCAGTGGTCTGTGAGTTTTAGCGTTTCAAGAAGTGATTTTCCGCTTTCATAGGAGTAAACGGCAACCTCCATTTGCTTGCAAATATCCGCAATATCCACGGGGAGCGAGGCAAGGCCAAAATCAATTAAGAATTGCCAGGCGGCGCCGCGTACATTTTTATATCTGCCATAAAATTTATTCATCGGAAAACTTTTCGGGGAAGAGCGCCTTTAGCACATCCCGTGCTTTTTTGGCTTCTGCTTCCGATAGCACAATTTTATCTCGCCGGCCACTACTGCCAAGCAAGTACATGGTGTTCTCTTCCTGCACCGTCTCCTGCAAATGCTCTGCTTTTCCCAAAAGGCTTTGGAGTGAAACTCCAAAATAATCCGCTATTTTTGATGCTATTTCCAAATTCGGAACAGAGCCTTTGCTCCATGCCGTAATCTTTGAGGTACTCAGGCCTAATTTTTTCATCACTGCTGTGGGCGTGGTGCCATGCTCAGTGCAGATTTTCTTCATATGGTCATAAAACACAAAAAAACTCCTTCCGCTCATGCAACATGCACAAAATTCTAAAAACAGAAAATTACCTCTTGACAAATTCCGAAAACGGAAATATAATGAGTGGCAAGGGGTCGAATTGCAGCAAAAATCATTCCATGTATATTCTACACGATGGAGCAAAAGTTGTCAATCAAATACCAAGAATTTATTGTAAAATGCGGTTTGGAGGAAGAAATGAGAGTAGCCATTGTTGGGTCCAGAAGTTTAAGCATTGATATTTCGCAGTACATCCCGGAGGGGATGGAGGAAATCATCTCCGGCGGCGCACTGGGGATTGACTGCATCGCCCAGCGGTATGCAGACGAAAACCATATCCCCAAGCTGATTATTCGTCCGGATTATCCGCGCTATGGCAGAGCGGCTCCCTATGAACGCAACAAAATCATTGCGCAGTGCGCTGATATGGTTCTTGCCATATGGGATGGAAAATCAAAAGGTACAAAGCAAATCATAAGCTATGCCCGCCAAATTGGCAAGCCGGTAAAGGTTGTTCTCATCTCTC
>CAZQDP010000099.1:1629-4716 GCA_964592375.1 uncultured Eubacteriales bacterium
ATTTCTACAAATTAACTAAATACTGCTTGCAACTCGCAAACTCATTTGGTATAATACAAGCTGTTGAAATAAAAATAGCATGAAGTGGATGAATGTGTAAAAAAACATGCAAATGAATGCTATTTTCTTTTTTGCTTGGAAATCATTCATATGAGGAGGCTTACCATGTCATTTTTTAAAAAGGCTATTTTCGCAGCACTGCTGATTGGATGCCTTGGTTTTTCTTCGGCAGCACTTGCAGAGGACACAATTCAGATTATCATCGATGACAAGGTTTTATCAACAGATGTTCCGCCAATGATTATTGAAGGTCGTACCCTTGTGCCGCTAAGGGCAATTTTCGAAGCACTGGGTGCAGTGGTTGGGTGGGACGAAGCGACCCAAACCGTTACAGCAACAAAGCAGGGTACAACCATCGTGCTCACAATTGATCAAAAGCAAGCTACAGTAAACGGAGCGACTCAGGAACTGGATGTGCCGGCCACGGTGATAAACGATAGAACAATGGTGCCGGTTCGTTTTATTGCAAATAGCTTGGGTTCATATGTGGAGTGGGTGGATAGTACACAAACTGTTATTATCCTTACCCCCAAGACCATTGTTTTTAAAGATAAGAATTTAGAAAAAGGCATTCGAGAGAAAATAGGCAAGGCTTCGGGAGAGATTAAAAACACAGATGTAAGAAATATCACGGAGCTCAAAGTACCCGGCGTAGGGATAGAAAGCTTAGATGGCATTGAGAATTTGCAGGGACTGACTAAGCTTGATATATCGGGCAATAAAATCGCCACGCTTTCTCCTATAAAATCTTTAATAAAGCTAACTGAACTAAGTGCAAGCAGTAATAAAATTACGGAGATTAGCCCGTTAAAGGAACTTAAGTCATTGACCTCCATTCGACTTAGTGCAAATCAGATTGGGAATATTGATGTATTAAGTACTCTGCCGACTATTAAGGAGCTTTATCTGCAATTTAACCCCTTGGATGGATTAAATGCGCTGACTTCTTTGGGTGAGGGTGCGAAGGTGTACATATTAGATAGCAAGAACCCACTTGCGAAATTAGATGCAACTACCCTTTTAGAATGCGATCAAGTGCTCAAAAAAGCCACTGAAATTACGAAAAAATTAATCAAAAGCGGCATGAGCGATTTTGAGAAGGAAATTATCCTGCACGATTACTTGGTGATGCATACCCAGTATGACAGCGTGAGCTTGGTCAATCTTATATCCTCAGACTATTGCCATTCTGCATATGGTGCGCTTGTCCTTGGGAAAGCAGTATGTGATGGTTATGCCAAGGCTTTGGAGATTATGCTCAATATGGTGGGAGTAGAATGCACAATGGTCACGGGAATTTCCTATAATTATGAAGGACGCCCCATAGGCCACGCATGGAATATTGTGAAAATCGATGGAAAGTACTATCATTTGGATGCAACCGGCAATGATCTGGATGGAAAAAAAGGGGAAATTAGCCATAAGTACTTTAATCTTTCTGATAAGCAAATATCCTTTGGGCGTGTGTTTGTAGGAGCAGACCTGCCCAAATGCGTGACCGATAATGCGGATTTTAATGATATGCTCAAGATCAATAAATGGATTATTTACACGGATAATGATATCTATTCTGTTTCATCAGATAATCTATTTAAAATTAACCCAAAAACCGGCATCGCTGAGAAGCTGATTACTGACAAAGTGGCTGAAATTCAGATGGTTGGCGATTGGATTTACTATATCAATTCGAGTGATTTAGAGCGTATCTATAAAGTGAAAACAGACGGCACAGGCAAAATGAAGGTGAGCGATGAATCTGCTATCAGTATTCAGCTTACCAAAAAAAATCTATACTATATCAGCAAGGACAATAAACTTAATAAAATCAGTTTAGATGATAAAACACAAACCGTCCAGAGTATTTTTACAGGTGATTATACCACTTGTATTTTTGCGGTTGACCAGTGGATCTATTATCGTATGTTTAGTTGGAGCGTGAGAGGGAAAATAGAAAGACTCAGCGATGACAGCAATGCAAGTGAAACCATAGTCAATGAAACACCAGCAGGGTTTAAAGAACGCGAAGACGTCAGCAAAAAGTACTTATCAATTAGTTATGGAAATTTTGAACGCGTGGCCGGGGGATATTTATATTACATCAGCTTGGACGAGCAGAACAAGCTGTATCGTGTGAAGCTAGATGGAACAGATAGAACGCAAATCAGCAGTGATAGTATTGACAGCTTAATCTTTGATATAATTGGTGATTATGTGTATTACCAAAGCTCATCGGACGGAAACAAGACCTATCGTGCGAAGGCAGACGGCAGCGGCCGTATTTGTATTTCGTAGTTGAAAAAATAGCCTCGGCCAAAAGCCGAGGCTGTTTTTTTAGATATTAGAGAGTAGATGGTAGATGGAAGATGTTATCTGCTTTTTTAGCATTTGCAGTTATTATAATTAGCCCTTTTCCTTTGGTTTTGATAAAAGTGCGATCACATATCCAAATACAATTGCAGCGCAAATGCCCGCTGCAGAGGCACTGATGCCGCCGGTAAACACGCCTAGTAAGCCCCAATTATCCACACCCTTCATGGCACCTTTGGCAAGCGCGTAGCCAAAGCCCGTGAGGGGAACGGTAGCGCCTGCTCCGGCAAGCCCTACAAGAGGCTCGTACCAGCCAAGCAGTGTAAGGAAAACGCCTGCCGTTACATATGCCACCAGAATTCGTGCAGGCGTAAGCCTTGTTTTATCAATAAAAATCTGCCCGATTGCGCATAAAAGTCCGCCAATAATAAAAGCCCATACATAGTTCATTTGCTTTTTTCCTTTCCTTCTCACATATGTTGCATATGTTGCATATGGAAGAATAGAAGAAAGAAGATGGTAGAATGTAGATGGTAGATGAAAGAATGAAGATATCTTGCATATGCATAAAATAGCCATATTTACTTGTGGTGTTAGTATATGCCATCTGTTTATTTTTCATGTACAGCAAAGAAGATGGGGAAAAGAATTTAGATGGTAGAAGGAAGAGGAAAGAAGATGAATTGCGAAATCAATGCCAAAAATAATGCATTTATAAAA
>CAZQDP010000100.1:0-2814 GCA_964592375.1 uncultured Eubacteriales bacterium
GATTGTGGCAGACGGGCAAATTCGCATGGCCAATCTTTGCGTTGTTGGAAGTCATCGTGTCAACGGCGTATCAGAGCTGCATAGTGACATTATAAAGACAAGTCTTTTTAAGGATTTTTATAAAATTTGGCCTCAAAAGTTTTGCAATGTTACCAATGGAATTACCCATCGCAGATGGCTGATTAAAGCCAATCCCGGTCTTAGCTCGCTCATAAGTGATACCATTGGGGATGACTGGAAAGTGGATTTGGATAAAATTAAAGAAATTGCTCCTTTTGCAGAGGATGTAGCCTTTAGGCAACGTTTTAGAGATGTAAAAATAGAAAATAAGAAGAAGCTGAGTGACTACATTTTAAAGACTACAGGAATTGCTGTGAATGCCTCCTCTATTTTTGACGTGCAGGCAAAGCGGCTCCATGAATACAAACGTCAACAACTGAATATACTGCATATATTGCATATTTATCATACACTTCTACAAAATCCCTCTATGAATATGCCGCCTCGCACCTTTATATTTGCAGCCAAGGCTGCGCCGGGTTATTACATGGCAAAGCAAACCATCAAGCTTATTTGTAAGCTTGGCAATCGGATTAATTCAGATTCGCGTACGAATGAAAAAATCAAAATCGTATTTTTAGAGGACTATAGAGCCACTTTGGCAGAGCTGATTATTCCTGCCGCAGATGTGAGCGAGCAAATTTCCGTTGCCGGCACGGAGGCCTCCGGAACCGGTAATATGAAGTTTATGCTCAGTGGTGCTGTGACCATCGGTACCTTGGATGGTGCGAATGTGGAAATTCACCGCCAGGTAGGGGATAGGAATATTTATTTATTTGGTCTTGGTGTAGATGAGGTAGAAGCGATGAAAGAGCGCTATCTGCCCGGTGAGATTTATGAGAATAACCAAAAAGTGAAGCAAGCCATGGACCTGATGCTCAGCCTGGTAGACGATGACTGTGCAAAGGAAGTCTTTTATCACTTGGTGCATCATGATCCTTACATGGTACTTGCAGATTTTGACAGCTATGCAAGTGCCCATAGCCGCTTGGCCATGGACTATCTAAATGAGGAGAAATGGCTTAAAATGGCCATTGAAAACACCGCCTTTTCCGGCATTTTCTCAAGTGACAGAAGCATTAGAGAATACGCACAAAAAATTTGGCACTGCACACTTAGCTAAAATTCGGAAGGATACCGAAATACAATGATATATCACAATCCATATGACATAACCTATAAAGGGTGCGGCTGTAGCGTGCGGCATGGCACACCAAAAATTATCTATGCCTACGTTGAGCGAGGGTATGCATGCACGGCGCCTGAACTCATCCTTTGGGAGGAGAACCAAAATCCCACAACATTCCCGCTTATATGGGAGGAGAGAGATGGCATTTATGACCTTTACTCCGCGCAACTCTCGCTAAATGTCGGACTATATTGGTATGCCTTTTCCTTGCAGATACATGGAAAGATGCACTACTGCAATCGTGGCGTGGATGGCTGTTATGTGAACGATACAATCGTTGCACCTTTTCAGCTCTCGGTATATGATCGGGACTATGTAGCACCGCAGTGGCTGATGGGAAGATGCATGTACCATATTTTTGTGGATCGTTTTCATCGATTGGGAGATTTGCCAAAAGAAATAGAAGGCGGAAAATGGATGCATCAAAGCACGAATGAACCGGTATGGTTTTTGCCAGACGATAATGGAGAAATCCTCAATAACGATTTTTATGGCGGCAACCTTCTTGGAATTATGGAAAAACTGCCGTATCTTCAAAGTTTAGGTGTAGACGTCATATATTTAAGCCCGATATTTAAGGCGTATTCGAATCATCGATATGACACTGGGGATTATCACAGTATTGATCCTCTTTTGGGAAGCGAGCAGGATTTTTCTGATTTATGCACAAAAGCAAAAGAAATGCAAATCAGCATTATTTTAGATGGCGTTTTTTCTCATACGGGTAGTGATAGCATATATTTTAATCAAAACAAGCATTACGATAGTGTTGGCGCAGCGCTATCACCGCAATCACCTTATTATGCTTGGTACAGCTTTACTGATTATCCGGATCAATATGAATGCTGGTGGGGGATAAAGACACTTCCTTGCGTTTCGAAAATGCAGCCTACCTATCTAGAATATATGCTCACGGGCAAGGATGCCGTTGTAAAAAAGTGGCTTACCCTTGGTGCTGATGGCTGGCGGCTGGATGTTGCAGATGAGTTGCCGGATGAATTCATTGCCATACTGCGCACTAGCGCGAGGAGTACCAAAAAAGAAGCGGCTATCATCGGTGAGGTCTGGGAGGACGCATCTAATAAAGTGAGCTATGGCAAGCGGAGGCAGTATTTATTGGGGAACGAATTAGATGGCGTCATGAACTATCCTTTTCGTGAATGCGTCATTGCATGGATCATGGGAAATGCACAGTCCGGCGAATTCAATAGACGAATGCAATTACTATATGCGAATTACCCACAGGAGATGTTTTTATGCTGTATGAATTTTTTAGGCACACATGACACGCCAAGAGCAGCCACGATTTTTGGCGGCCAAAATCCGAAGGACATGTCAAGGGAACAGCAAGCACAGCTTAAGCTCAGTGAAAATCAGAGGGAGCTTGCGAAAAATAGGATGAAAATCGCACTTGGCATTATGTATACTTTTCCGGGCGTACCATGCATTTTTTATGGGGATGAAATCCTGCTAGAAGGAGCATTTGATCCCTTTAACAGAGCACCATATCCGTGGGATGGCAGAAACAAAGAAGTTTCGGATTTGGTAGCAAAGCTCGCTGCCCT
>CAZQDP010000100.1:2914-4373 GCA_964592375.1 uncultured Eubacteriales bacterium
CGGAACAGAAAAGAATTTTAGAATTTATAAGCAGACACTGATGGTCATTTTGGTTACTGCTTTTCGTAAAAGCTTTCCGGGCAGGGATATACGCATATGCCGTTCCGTGAATAAATGCACCTTCTGCGAGGTTTTGGGTACCAGTTTATTTGATCAAGCAGAGCTTGAACGCCTGCAAAATGAAATGCTAAGGCTTGCCACGCTGGATTTGCCAATTCATGTTCGCACAGCGACCAAAGAAGAGCTCATCGTCGGGTATCAACACAACATCATGGAGTATGATATAGAAGGGCTCGAAAAATCGGATTACCTTCTTTATACGCTGGAGAATGTGGAAATATACATGCAAGGTGAGATTGCAAAAAGTACCGGCGGGGTAGATAAATTCCGCTTGCAATTGAAAGAAAACGGTTTCTTGCTTACCTACCCCAATTTTAGAACAAATGGGGAAATACAGCCATTTACCGGCAGTGAACGATTAATGAGTGCCATTCGCGAGTACAGCATCTGGGGCGATATTTTAGGGGTGCATAATGTAACCCAGCTCAACGCCATTGCTAAATCAGCGGATGCACGAGATATGGTGCACATTCAAGAAAGCTTGCAGGAGAAAAGGATATCACAAATTGCAGATATGATAGCTGCAAGAGCAAAGTGCAGAGTTGTTTTAATCAGCGGTCCGTCCTCTTCGGGAAAAACAACCTTTGCGCATAAGCTCAATATACAGCTTCGAGTATGCGGCCTTGAACCGGTCAATATCTCGCTGGATGATTACTATCTTCCACTTGATAAGATGCCGATTAAAAAAGATGGAAGCTACGATTTTGAAGAGCTTGCGTCCATTGACTATAAACTTTTTAATACGCATTTGGAAGGTCTTCTATCAGGCAAAGAAGTGAAGCTCCCTCGATTTGAGTTTGGGGGAAAACCAGCGGTGGAAGGAAAAATAATGAGGCTTAAAGAAGGGCAGATTATTTTAGTGGAGGGTATACATGCACTGAATGAAAAAATAAGTTACAGCGTACGGCCTGTGAACAAATTTAAGATATACTGCTCTCCACTGATTGATTTAAATATTGATAATTATAATCCGGTATCTCCCACCGACACTCGGCTGTTGCGGCGAATTGTTCGAGATTTAAAATTCAGAAATAGCACGGCGGAGAATACCATGAAAATGTGGAAAAATGTGCAAGAAGGGGAACTGAAAAACATTTTCCCATATGAAGAACAAAGCGATATTATCTTTAATTCCGCTACCATATATGAGTTTTCTTTGTTTCGAATATTTGCAGTCCCTGCCCTCCAAAGCGTACCGGAGACCAGCCCGAAGTATGAAGAGGCAAAGCGACTTATTGGTGTGCTTGCTCATTTTGCGCCGATGGATGACGGTTATATTTCCGCAACGGCGCTCATTAGAGAATTCATTGGCGGAAGCTCATATTATAAATGATGAACC
>CAZQDP010000101.1:0-4191 GCA_964592375.1 uncultured Eubacteriales bacterium
GCATTGCGAACCAAGCGATCGGCAGTGGCAACACTTCCGGCAAAAGACGTTCGGTCTGATAGCATGGCCACGCCGTCTGTCACCAAAATATCAAGTCCACCCAAAATATAATTGCCCTCCGGCATATCCGCCGCACTGACTGCATCTGTTGTTAAAATCATTTTATCCGCGCCTTTGCATTTGTATAGTAGCTTTATCATTTCCGGGGGCATATGCTTGCCATCACAAATCATTTCAGCGGTAAATTCATCCAAAAGCAACGCCGCTTCTATTACACCGGCTGTGCAGTAATAATCAGGACTTTTTAAACCGGACATTCCATTGAACATATGCGTGACATGGCAAAACCCATATTGCGCCGCTTTTTCCATTTGCGCATAGTCCGCATCGGAATGTGCTACGCTGACAATAATGCCATTTTCATTAAGCTGTTTTGCTAGCAAATATGCTCCCTCTCGTTCAGGTGCCATGGAAACTTTCTTAATAATCTTAGAGCCATTTGTAATATCAAGATAGTTTTCTAGCGTTGGCGCAATTAAATAAGCAGGATTTTGTGCACCTTTAAATGCCATTGAAATGAATGGCCCCTCCAGATGAATACCCAAAATCTTAGCGCCAACGTAATTGGTTTCCATGACCTGTTCCACCGCACCGATTGCTTTTTGAATTTTTTCTTTTGAGCTTGTGAGTGTTGTTGCCAAAAAAGAGGTCATGCCGAATTTTAAATGCGTTTTCGCAACCGTTTTCACTGCCTCACATGTGCCATCCATTATATCGCATCCCCCGCCGCCATGAACATGTCCATCAATAAACCCGGGAGAGATATACTGTCCTTTTGCATCAATTGTTTCATCGACCGTGAGATTTTCTTCGGCAAAAACCCCAATGATAATTCCATCTTCAATCAGTACGCTACCATTATCAATTATTCGATCAGGTAAAATCAATTTACCATTTTTGATTAAACACTTCATTTAAACTCCTTTACTTTCATAAAAATTATTCTCCAATACTTTCATAAATTTCTACATAGGATTCTTGCATAAACTTGATTTGCTCTTTTAATAATTGTTCATGAGTGTCATTGCTGATAATGGTTTGAAAGGTTGCGTTTAGAGTCTGAAGCGTTTCAAACTCCGCTTCCCAAATAAGCGTATTGGTGGGTTCTTTGCCTGTGATGGGAAGATATCGTTTCCCTTGTGGAAAGGCGCTATTCTCTTTTTCCAGTTTGATAAATTCTTTTTCAATTTTTAAAAACTGTTCCCTTCCCTCTTGGGAAAATCTTTGCACAAATCTGAGTTTATAGGGCATTTTTCCATGCCTCACTTTCTTGATATTGATTTTTTTGTATCAAATCCTTCATCATTTCCGGGCATATCTCATGGGCAATGGTATGTGGTGATTGAACGCTTAAGTTGGATACAATACTGCCAAATTCCACTGCGCATGTCAGCATCGTTTGCCCAAAGAATGAATCCTCATGGCCTTTTTGAAAGGGCAAGCCATTGATGAGACCGGCAACCGTACCCCCAATGAGCGCATCTCCGGCTCCTGCGGAGCTAGCCACCGGCACCTGCATCACAGGTATATGCTCCATATATCCGTTTGCAAAGCTTACACATCCTTTTTTGCCACAGGTCACAATAAGCTTTGCCTCTTTACGAACAAGCTTTGTGGCACAAGCCTTAACGATTTCTTTAATCTCTCCATCTCTTGGCATCCTTGCAATGGCTGCAGCTTCATCTAGATTGACCGATAAAATATCACACAGGCTGTATCCGCCTTCCCTCTCAAACTCTTCTACTTCGCCCACCAAAACAGATGCCACAGTGTACGCTTTGCGTGCCTTTGCCTCTTTTAAAAAATAGTTGCGTGCGGCAAGTGGAATTTCTGGCGCAGCAATCACAATGGTTTGTTCATCCAATTCATCAAGATACTTCATCAAATACTCGTCATTTACCAAATTGCATGCACTGTTGGATGTTGTAATATTCCCTCCGCTTCCATCGGGATAAGAAAAGCAAATGCTAAGCATGGTTCTTGCTTTGTCTGTAATGGTAATACGCTTTGTGCAGATGCCAACGGCTTCCATTTCCTCCAGCAAACTTTTGCCTGCCATATCATCTCCTACCATGCCGAGGGAAATCACTTTGATCTGCTTTGCAATCCTTGCAATGTAATGCAGTATCACATGCTGTTTACAATAATCCTTATAATCCGTAAGCAAACCTAGCCTGGATTCTTCTCTGCCAAGGGTATGGTTGCCTTCCAATGCAAAAAACATTCCGCTTCCGATGCCGCCAAGGCCGATTACTTTTTGAAATTTCATACATTGACACCATCAAATTCCCAATCCGGATTTTCACTGATGGGATGGCTTGCTGTATCATAAGTAGCCGTGATCATTGCATCGGGATGTTCTTGTAACAGCGTGAGCGGATACTCTGCATCGATTTTAGAAAATAACGCCACACGAAGAGCCGTTTGCTTCCATGTTCCCGTGTCACTAAACACACGAACCTTTTTCGCACTCAGGCACTCCTTTATGCCAAGTGTTACAGACATAGGCGGCACAAATTGATACGCCGCTCCAAAACTTCTTTGACCTAAAGCGATAATGGTATCGAGATTATTGTCTTGTATGCGAATGCTTGAATTCCTTAGCTCCTCAATGGATATTTGTGAAAATGGATGACGACGTGACTGATTATATGCAATATGTCCATCTTGTCCCCAACCGCCTAATGTAATATCAATGGGTGCTTGCCAAATCTTCTCTCTGATGGTTTCAATGTTTGTGGGTTCTAAGAAAAAACGTTGACCTAGTGGCACTTCTAAAGCTTTATCTATACCACCATAGAAGTGCTTTTCCATAAAAGTTCTAAAATTATATGGGTCATTTTTTGCCAATTGCTTTCCTTCCCAATTTAAACACTCATCCATGTGAAATACAAATACGTTTTTAAGCGATACTTTTTCTTCGTTGACCATTCTTGTGAAGGGTTCATACCATGATTTTGGCCCACAAGGAATGATTGCTCGAAGCGCCACTTTTTCATGATTTGCTCTTTTAATTTCATCCACAAGCTCTTTTGCCATGGTTTCCCCCATTGTCTTTGAGTCTTGTACCATTCGAAACTTTGTCTTTAGTTCATTGTGCATCTCAAGATCCTCTGCCTTTATGATACACCATTTGTACAATTGCTTTTTATCCACCATTTTTTCGCACTCCTTTATTTTTTTATTGCTATTATCTTAATGATAATGTATAATAAAAATAAATAAATGTACATACACAAAGGCATTATTAATTGTACTATTCTAATATAATGATGGAGGTGTTTTATTTGCGCGCACTCTCTTTTTCGAAAATACCCACGATGATTTACGCACATTCCTTTTCCATTCGCAATTACGCTTTCTATAATCGACGCTACGACTTTTTAGAAATTGTCTACATTACGGAAGGGGAACTTCTTTTGACTTTGGATGGCATCGCTTATCAAGCAAAGGAAGGCGACTTTTTTGTTATTCCACCGAATACCATTGCAGATTGCGCAGTGCCCAGCAATATGAATTGTCATTCTCATTTAAGCGTAGGGGTAAGGGGTGAAATGCAGTTGTACGATCATTTGGATTTTGAAACGAATGGCGTGTTTTTCTGCTACCAATCTCATCATCATCTACAAGATTCTTCAGATTTTGAACAGGTTTTTACAGATTTGATTTATGAATTCAATCACAATAACCATATTGGTGCGATGGGTCTATTCTTTCAGTTATGCTCCATGGTGGATCGATTTTCCAAAACCAATCAAAGTGCAAATAGTACGCATATCTATATACGCAAAATAGCCGACTATATTGAAAATCATATTTCACAAAAAATATTGATATCTGACATTGCAAAATATCTTTCCATAACGCCTGAATACACGAGCCGTGTTTTTAAAGAAATCACTGGGCAAACAATTGTTACTTATATAAATAAATTAAAGATAAAAAAAGCAAAGCAATACCTAAAGCGAGGCGGTATGAGTATCGAATATGTCGCCTCTATGGTAGGAATTGATAATATTGGTTATTTTTGTAGATTGTTTAAAAAACTGGAAGGGATATCTCCCGGAGAATATAAAAAATCCGTTCAAAGGGAATTCATGAATTATAATTGTGATTGATACTGCACTTTTG
>CAZQDP010000102.1:0-4037 GCA_964592375.1 uncultured Eubacteriales bacterium
ACAAGATTAGAAAAGTCATGAAATCAACGGGCATTATCCTTTCCATCGCAGGAGACGGCTTTATGGGCAACAGCGGATCCTCCGGCAGTGCGCTCACGGCAAGACTGAGCTCTCCCAAAGGCATTGCAGTAGGCGCGGACGGAATAGTATATTTTTCCGATACAGCTAACCACAGCATTAAAAAACTTGTGCCGTAAGAGAAACCGCGTTTTTAAGTAGCTATATATATTAAAAATAAAAAGCAGAAAGAGACGACAACGCAACTGTCATCTCTTTCTGCTTTTTATCGTATAGTGCAAAGTGCTTATGCAGGCAACCGCGCTTGCATATCTTGTGTGAGATGTATTGCTTTTTCCCTCTATCCTCTATGATGAGAGAAATAAGTTAATAATTATAGAATTTGACAAATGAAAGGAGCTTTGGCCATAGACAAGCGTAGTGGTATGATGTATAATATACCAAATATGATTTATCATTTGCACACAAAGCTTGTAAAGGAATGATTGACTTTGAAAAAACGATATTATGGTGTAGATTATTACCCTGAGCATCGCAGTGAAGAAGAATTTGTCATGGATTTGTCACTTTTTGAACAAGCTGGCATCAATGTTGTTCGAATGGGCGAATTTGCATGGTCTACATTCGAACCCACTGAAGGCAATTACACCTTTGATTGGATGGAGCAATGCATCAACACACTTGGTGCAAAAGGGGTGTATACTGTTCTTTGCACACCGACGGCATCACCACCTGCATGGCTTTCTCATGGCTACCCCGATACGTTGTATGTCGCAAGCAATGGCCATGTGCGGCCATTTGGCTCGCGCCGCCACTACTGCCCAAACAGCAAAACCTATAGCGCGTTTTGCGAAAAAATTGTGCTTCACATGGCAAAT
This sequence comes from uncultured Eubacteriales bacterium, assembly GCA_964592375.1. Lineage (GTDB taxonomy): Bacteria > Bacillota > Clostridia > RUG12999 > RUG12999 > CAZQDP01. The sequence goes on from CAZQDP010000102.1 coordinate 897, forward strand.
CATTTTGCAAAAAACCCATATATTATTGGTTGGCATATTGACAATGAGCTGGCGCAAGAGAGCAGTGGCCGTTGCTGCTGCGCAACCTGCCGCCAAGAATTCCAAAGCTACCTTGCTAATCGATATCAAAGTATTGAGGTGCTCAATGAGAAAATGGGCAATGTGTTTTGGAGCCTTTCTTATGATGATTTTTCTCAAATTGTGCCTCCTGTGCAAACCATTGAGTCCGGCACGCAGCCTATCATTTCACTATATTATGACAATCCGTCACTTCGTCTTGCATTCGAACGCTTCGGATCGGATAGCTATGTACGCTTTGCCATGCACCAAGCAAATATCCTTCGCAGATATACTAACTGCCCCATCACAACAAATGCCACGGGATTTGGCACAAACAGCATTGATTATTATGACCTATACCAAAACCTTGATGTCTACTCATTGGACTCTTACCCTGATTTGCGTTCGCAAGAGGCAATGGGCTATTCCCTTACTAATGCATTTGCCCGTGGTGTAAAGCATAAGCCTCATTGGATTGTAGAGCTTTCTTCCGGTGGCGGAATTGGACTTTGGGGCAAACAAGGCATTTTGCAGCCCTATCCCGGTGCCATTTTGCAGGAAGCCATTTATGGATTTGCCTCCGGCGCAGAGCTGATTACTCATTTTCAGTTTGCCACCTTCCCTTTTGGAGCAGAGCAGCTGGATCCCGCTATTTTGGATATTGACAATAAACCTCGCCGCAGGTTTTACGAATGGGCAGAAGCTGCCCGGCAGAGCAAGTCCATAGAGCATTTGCTTTGCGGGAGCAAAATAGAAAGTAAACTCGGTATCGTATTCGATTATGACAGCTATTATGCCCTTAAAATTAAGCCTATTCACAAGGAGTTTTCCGTCATTCAATGTGTAAGTGAGTTTTATGCTGCCGCTGTGCAAGCCGGGATCATGACGGATATCATAGGTATGGAGGATGATTTTTCAAAGTACCAATTGCTTATTCTGCCCTGCACCTTCGTAATGAGCCCTGCGCAAAAAGAGCGTATTAAGAAATTTGTTAAAAATGGCGGCACAGCGATAGTAACATTTTTATGCGGCGCAAAAAACAAAGACAATGTAGCTTATAAAGAGTCATTCCCTGCCGGTTTTGGGGATATGCTTGGCATAGAGGTTACGGAGTATGAACCGGTTTTTGAACCATCTGTTTCCACCATCCATGCGCAGGACTATCCTTCCTTCCAAAACCGATATTGGACGGAAAGTATAACCTCAATGGGAGCACAGCTTATCGGCACTTATGGCGATTCTTTCCGCCAAGGAGAAGGTGTTCTTAGCCGAAATATATATGGTAAAGGTATCGCCTACTATTTTGGCACCATGCCGGATACGGCATTTTTAAAAGTCTTTTTGGGTGCACATATCGAAGAAAAATGCCCATTTTCACTATTGCCAGGAACGGAATGCATTACAAGAATAAAAGGTACGCAAAAGCTGTACTTCATTTTTAATTTTACCACCAAACCGGTTGTGTTGCCGTTAGGCAAAGGATATGTAACCACGGAAGGCACACCCTCTATGGATATCGAAATTAAGCCAAAGGGCTATGCAATCATCAAAAATGCATATGAAGGGTGTGAAAAATAATGAGTATAAAAATAGACATGGGCGGTGCATGGCAATTTCAAGAGCGTGGCAAGGAACCCTGGGATGAAGGCACGGTTCCCGGATGTGTTCAACTGGATTTGATGAACCTTGGCAGGTTATCCGATCCATTTTATCGCCAAAACGAGCTGGATGCGCATCGCTTGGAGGGCAAGGAGTGGATCTATCAAAAGCACATTATTTTTGAAAAACCGGTCAATACCGACCGCGTATATCTCACCTTTGAGGGTATCGATACGGTTAGCGATATATATCTTAATGAAACATGGATTGGCCATACAGAAAATATGTTTATGACCTATCGTTTTGATGTAACCGACATTCTACAAAACGGGGAAAATATTTTAAAGGTTCACATTCACTCTTCCATTGCCTGGGCAAGAGAGAAAAATGCACAAAACGGCGCGGACTATATCTCCACCGGTGATAAGAGCCGCGTATTTATTCGCAAAGCACAATATGCATATGGTTGGGACTGGGGCCCTCGCATTGAACAGGTGGGCATTTTTCGACCGGTGTACCTTGAAATTGTGCAAAAGGCTCGCCTTTTTTATCCTTCTTTTGATACACTTTGCCTTGATAACAATTTAGCACACGTTCAGATCGGTGCTGATATAGCGCTTTTTTCGGAGGATGTTTCCGTATGCGCTTGCATCTGTTTTGAAGGTAAAAAAATAAAAGAAGTCGCAGCAACGCTTACGCAGACAGAAAATGGGCTTTGTTGCATCATGAAAACCAGCATTGAAAATCCCCAAATTTGGTATCCCAATGGTCTTGGTACTCAGCCCTTATATGAAATTCATATATCCGCATCACATGGCAAGCAAGTCTATGATACACTTGTTTTTTATGGGGGGATACGCACAGCAAAACTCCTACGAGAAAAGGATACACAAGGTGAAAGCTTTGTATTTGAAATAAACGGTCAAAAAGTCTTTGCAAAAGGTGCAAACTGGATACCCGGTGACAGCCTGCTGCCTCGCATGACCCCCGAAAAATATGAAAAAGATATATTGCTTGCCAAAAATGCCAATATGAATATGCTTCGTGTATGGGGTGGCGGCATTTATGAAACCCCTGAATTTTATGACGCTTGCGATAAACATGGCATTATGGTGTGGCAAGATTTCCCATACGCCTGCGGCCAGTATCCCGACCATAATGAGGAATTTCGTAGCCTTGCAATGAAAGAAGCGGCGCAGGCTGTGCGTTTGCTTCGGGTACACCCTTCCTTGGTTTTATGGTGCGGCAATAATGAAAATAATCAAGGCTTTTATGTATGGAAAAGCTCTGAGAACGACCCCGAATATTTTGGGAATTATATGTACAAAAAAGCATTGCCAAGCATTTGCAGGCAGCTTGACCCTCATAGAGAATATTGGATTGGCAGTCCGTACGGCGGCGCAGATCCAAACGCTCCAAATGAAGGAGATAGGCATTCATGGGAGGTATGGGCCTATGATAAGCCCTATTTGTCATACCGAA
>CAZQDP010000103.1:0-3673 GCA_964592375.1 uncultured Eubacteriales bacterium
CTATAATATATTTTGCATTTTGGTTCCGTTCCGGATGGTCGTATGGCAACAAAGCTACCATCATTTAAATGATATTTGATCACATTGGCTTTTCTATCATCTGGCATACAAAGATAATCTTCTACCACCTTTACACCAATTCCGTCAATTTGATCTGGTGGGTTATCTCTCCATTTGCTGAGCAGTTCATTGATTTTTTTAAGCCCATCCTTGCCCGGATATGAAAGAGAGGTCAGGTGGTCTTTATAATATCCGTATACTTTGTATATATCCAAAAGCACATCATAGAGCGTTTTGCCGATTTGGTGATAATAGCATGCGGCTTCCGATACCAATAGAGCCGCCTGCATTGCATCTTTATCTCGCACAAAATCCCCAATTAAATATCCACAGCTCTCTTCATAACCAAAAACGAATTCTTCATGCGACTGCTTCAAAGATTGTATTTTTTCACCAATGTATTTAAAGCCGGTCAGTGTCTTTTCAGTTCGTACATGATAATAATCCGCAATTCGTTCTCCCAAATCTGAGGTAACAATGGTATTCATCATTACGCTATGCGTTTTAAGCATGCCTTTTTTGCTTTTTTGCTCCAATATGTATTGCAACAGAATTGCGCCTGTTTGATTGCCGGTTAGACGTTTATATTGATGGCCATGCCTTACTGCAATGCCCAATCTGTCTCCATCAGGGTCGGTAACAATAACCAAGTGCGCATCATTTGCTTTTGCTTCTTTTAAGGGTAATATAAAGGATTCTCTGCTTTCGGGATTGGGGTTTTTGGTATGCGTAAAAAAAGGATCGGGACTGCACTGCGCCTTAACCGGTATAACCGTATAGCCCAAGTCGCAAAGCACACGCCGGACGGGCTCATTTGCCGTGCCATGCTGAGGAGAGAACACAATTTTAAAACCATCCTTTGGGACTTGACAAATGGACAGATTTTTGACTTTCTGTATATATTTTTCATCCATTTCCTTGCCGATGAATTGAATTCCGGTTCCACCCTGCGAAATCTTCGCACATGGTATATGAAATTCATCATTTACTTCATCTATGAATTTGGTAATCTTACTCACAATATGAGGAACAATCTGACAACCTATAGCATCATACAGCTTGTAGCCGTTATATTGAGGCGGATTATGGGATGCAGTAATCATCACACCGCCGAAGCACCCAAGTGCCCTGACTGCGAATGATAATTCTGGGGTAGGTCTTAAGCGCTCAAAAAGATACACCCTGATACCATTGGCAGACAGAACACCGGCAGCGTTTTGTGCAAATTCCAGAGACATTACACGATTATCATAGGCAATGACAATACCTTGCGCTTGTGCTTTTAAACCATGGGAGCAAATGTATTTTGCGTAGCCTTGGGTTGCTTTTCTAACGGTGTAAATGTTCATTCTGTTGGTACCTGCACCTATGATTCCTCGCATACCACCTGTACCAAATGTCAAAAATTCGTAAAATCGATCCTCTATCTCTTTTTCGTCTTTGATGGCAAGAAGCTCTCGCACAATTTCTTCGTCAGGTGCACAAAGCCATTTGCGATATCGTGCTTTATAATCAGATTGGTTCATCATCAAATTTCTCCTTGCCTACTTCATTTTTCCAAAGCCAAAGATAGCAATTCATCCACATTTGCAGTGGCAAGGCATTCAACGGTATCGGCAGCGCCATAATATATTTTAACCTGACCATCATCCTCCAATATCATACCGCCGGGGAAAATGACATGGTTTCTAAATCCACCGTCTATTTCATAATCTGCCTCAGGGGCAATTAACGGCACATGAGAAATACCGATTATTTTGCTTGGATCATTTAAGTCCAAAAGCATGATGCCTGCTGTATATCGTTTGGTCCACTTTTCCTCCCAACCATTTTTGCCACGCAAGGGGTCAATATCAACAGAATGAAATGTAGTCAGCCACCCTTTTGACGTCTTGATAGGTGGCGCAGCAGGACCGATTTTATCATTGCAAAATGGCACTTGCTCCGTTCCAAGAACCAAATTAGAATCGCCCCAATATCTTAAATCGGGTGAATAAGAAATCCACACATCAAATACATCACGACCACCTCTGCCATAAACCGGAAATGGCCTTTCAAGCCTGGCATATCGCCCACCTATTTTTTCGGGAAACAGTACCATATTTCGATTGTCCGGTGTGGACAGGGAAAGTATTGTAAAGCGCTCAAAATGTTCATCAATTTCTGCAATTCCACCTAATATTCCATGGCGCGTATCCACTGCAAAACACATGTAACATTTGTCTTCAATTACCGTCAACCTTGGATCGTATAGCCGAGATACTTTGGTATTCAATGGATTTTCAAATGCATCCATTGTAAAAAAAGGCTGATCGCTCACCTTCCACTCAAAACCATCATCACTATAAGCAATGCCTAAGTTTGTTCCATAAATATCGTTTCTGCCACCGAAAAACCTCTCCTTATAATGGTAGTCATTCCGAAAAACCATGATATATTTGCCCTTGAATTTTACAACCCCTGCGTTGAAAAGCAAATCACAAGCATAAGGACAATCCTTACCGGACAGTATGGGGTTTTTCTCATAGCGTTTTATCACCGAAGAGGATTTTAGCTCAGGCTTTGTTGTATTCATCATACATCATCCTTTCCTTTTTTCTTCAGTATAATGCTTTTTTATCATGCTGTAAATCAAGCGCAAAGACATTTATTTGCTTTTAATGTCCCTTAAGCATAAAACCATTGACAGATATTTAACAGATATGCTACAATAAAAAAGGGTGCATGCAATGAAATTAAAAGATACGCAAGTTCGACTGGATATGATAGATATTCATTTTACGATAGCTAATTATGAAATTAATTTAATGAATATCAGCTATGAGCCGCCTCGCTATCCATGGCATATCGAGTCTCATAGCCATAATACTTATGAAATTCATTTCATCCCTCATGGAAATGGCACATTGCAATGCAATGGGCTTCAATATCCCATTACAGAGAACACTTTTTATATTACAGGTCCGGGCATCATGCATAAGCAAATTTCTACGGAAGAGTTGCCCATGTCTGAATATTGCATCAATTTGGATTTTGAAAGAAGAAAAAAACGTAGCGGTCAATATGACAGCATGAATGAAATGAACGAAATGATTGGTATTCTTCTTGAAAATAGGTTTTATATTGGTACTGATACCTTTGGTGGGGCCATGGCGTGCATAGAAATCATAGAAGAGATTAACAACGTAAGTCTTGGATGCAATACCTATCTTGCACTTTCCATATCAAGGCTTATCGTATCTATTGCACGCAGCATCATGCAAAATAACGAGCCAGGAGCAAGCCTTACCACCAAGGATTACAATATCAGCAGAAAACGAATTTTAGATAGCATATTGCGTCATTATCGAAGTCAAATTTCGCCCGAGGAGCTTGCCAAGCAGCTGCGCGTTACCAAACGGCAGATAAGCCGCATTATGCAAAACGTTTATGGAATGTCGCTTACACAGAAAATAAACGATCTGAGGATTGATTGTGCAAAAGAATTGCTACATACAACACAAATGAGTATCGCACAAATTGCGCAATATGTAGGGTATTCAACGGCGCAATATTTTTGCATCATCTTTAAACAAACGGAAAAAAAGACACCATCGCAATATCGAAAATCAAG
>CAZQDP010000104.1:0-3062 GCA_964592375.1 uncultured Eubacteriales bacterium
ATGCAACTGCATTTAACGGACTAAAAAAGGGTACGATTGTAGGCAAGGGGATTGTCAATAATAAAATGAGCTGCCATATGTTTCGTCTGTTAGAAAAGGCAGGGGTGCCCACTCACCTTGTGGAAGAAATATCAGACCGTGAGGCTATTGTCAAAAAAGTGGAAATCGTACCGATTGAAGTCATTGTCCGCAATATTGCAGCAGGTAGCCTATCCAAAAGATTAGGCCTTCCCGAGGGCACAAAGATGCCCGTTACCGTGCTGGAGAATTGCTATAAGGACGATGCACTGGGTGACCCGATGATCAATGACTATCATATTTTTGCCATGGACCTTGCAACTCGTGAGGAGCTAGATACCATCAATACACTGGCACTGAAGGTCAATGATTTTATGAGCGCATATTTAAAAGATTTAAATATTGAACTGATTGATTTTAAATTAGAGTTTGGCAGATGTAAGGGCGAAATTATATTGGCAGATGAAATCTCTCCCGATACTTGCCGTTTCTGGGATAGCAAAACAGGAGAAAAGCTGGACAAAGACAGATTTAGAAGAGATTTGGGTGGGGTTGAGGATGCCTATAATGAGGTGCTTCGCCGCCTGATGGGTGCAAATGCTTAAAATAAGCATTTTGAATTAGGATTATACAACAATTGACGGAGGTATCAATATGTCGGAAATGTACAAGGGCGCCGGTGTGGATGTTGAAGCCGGTTATGAAGCGGTTCGCCTGATGAAGCAGTATGTAGCAAAAACCATGACGCAAGGAGTTCTCTCGGACCTAGGAGGCTTTGGCGGTATGTTTGAGCTGGGAAGCGGCTACCACAATCCGGTGCTCGTATCGGGTACGGACGGAGTGGGTACCAAGCTGAAGGTGGCCTTTTTGCTGAATAAGCACGATACGGTGGGGATAGACTGCGTGGCAATGTGTGTGAACGATATTGCATGCAGCGGCGCAAAACCTCTGTTTTTTCTGGATTATATTGCACTTGGGAAAAATGTTCCCGAAAAGGTAGCTTCCATTGTAAAGGGAGTATCCGAGGGTTGTCAGCAGGCCGGATGTGCACTGGTGGGCGGCGAGACTGCTGAAATGCCGGGCTTTTATCATCAGGATGAATACGATATCGCAGGCTTTGCAGTGGGCGTGGTGGATAAAGAAAAAATCATCAGCGGCAAGGATATCGTGCCGGGGGATGCACTCATTGGTATTGCCTCCTCGGGAGTACATTCCAATGGTTTTTCACTTGTGCGCAAACTGTTTTACTTAAATGATGAAAGGGCAGCACCTCGTTTGGACGAGTATTCGGAGCTGCTTTCCTGCAGAGTGGGGGAGGAACTCATTAAACCCACCAAAATATATGTGGATATCATTCAAAAGCTCATCAGCCAGTTTCATATTAAAGCCATTTCTCATATTACAGGTGGCGGATTTTATGAAAATATTCCTCGTATGTTGCCGGTGGGAACCTATGCAAGAATTATCAGGGGACGGTGGGAGGTTCTGCCCATCTTCAAGCTGATTTCTTCCGTTGGTATGGCCTCGGAGCAGGATATGTTTGGTACCTTTAACATGGGGATTGGTCTTGTTTTGGCGGTGGATAGTAGCATTGCCTCAGCGGTGGTGGATTTTATCAATAGCTGTGGCGAGAAGGCATATCAAATCGGAACGGTTGAAGAGGGAAATGAAGGCGTTAAAATTCTATAGACCTTCCAAAGGAGAGCAAAAAGCGTGAAAAATATAGCGGTACTTGTGTCCGGCGGTGGAACGAATTTGGGAGCGCTCATTGATGCTGCTAATGAAGGCAAAATTCAAAGTGGCACATTAGCCCTTGTGGTTTCCAGCAATCCCGAGGCGTACGCCCTACAAAGAGCCAAGGATGCCGGCATAAAAAGCATAATCATTGAAAAAAAGAATAATCCTCACTTTGAAGAGGATCTTATTCGGAGCCTCATAGCGCATCAGATTGACCTGGTGGTTTTAGCAGGCTTTATGCTGATTTTAAGCGAAAAGTTTATTCGCCATTTTGAAAATAGAATTATCAATGTGCATCCGTCCCTTATCCCTGCCTTTTGCGGCAAGGGATATTATGGGCTTGCGGTGCACCGTGCGGCACTCGAGTATGGCGTAAAGCTCACGGGTGCAACCGTGCATTTTGTAAATGAGGTGCCGGATGGCGGTGCCATTATTCTGCAAAAAAGCGTGGAAATTTTAGAGTCCGATACGCCGGAGTCACTGCAAAAGCGCGTGATGGAGGAAGCGGAATGGGAGCTATTACCAAGGGCAGTATCCTTATTTTGCGAAGAGAAGCTCACCATTAGCGGCCGCAGGGTAATCATTGAATAAACTGAGGTGCACCCCATGAAAAAAATTATTTTAGATACGGATATGGGCCCGGATTGCGACGATGCCGGCGCCCTTGCCATTCTCAATCGCTTGGCAGACGTTGGCTTACTAGAAATGCTGTGCATTACGCATTGCACTTCGGATATTTTCGGCGCCGTCACCATTGATGCAATTAACGCCTACTATGGCAGAAAAGTGCCGGTAGGGCAACTCTACAAAACGGATTATATTAGCACAATCGGACCGAAAAATTACACCCTAATAGTAGCGGAAAAGTTTTTAGATGGAAAAGAAGCGGATACATATGAAGATGCACTATCCCTCATGCGGCGCACACTTGCGCAAAACCGCGAAGTGGAGCTTTTGTGCATCGGGCCTTTCATTAACATCAGTGATTTGTTACTCTCAAAGCCAGATCAGCATAGCCCCCTTAATGGCGTGCAGCTGGTAAAAAACAGTGTAAGCCGCATTGTGGCCATGGCAGGGGATTTTGCCGGCAATGAGGCAGAATGGAATGTCAAGGTAGATGTAGCCTCCGCTCAAAATGTGGTTGCGCTTTCCCCTGTGCCAATTATTTTCTGCGGCTTTGAAACGGGGAGTGATATCATCACCGGCCAAAGTCTTCTTCGCGACACTGAAAATCCCGTCCATACAGCGTATAAAATCTTTACTAAGGGCAGCTTTTTGCGGCCCTCTTTTGATTTGGTCACCGCCTA
>CAZQDP010000105.1:0-2865 GCA_964592375.1 uncultured Eubacteriales bacterium
TGTGGTCAGCGAGTATGTGGACAGCAAAACATTGCAGGATTTAATTGATCAAGATAGACCAATAGATTACCATATTTGATTGTGCAAGGAATGTGTCCGCATGGGTACATTCCTTTTTTTATTTTTTCTATTGACAAAAATTGTGGAGTCTGCTATAATCATTTCATACTTATCATATATGATATGTGTATTTGATGGAAAAGGGGGCTGCCACATGAGAAAAGTTTTATTTCAGCATATGTTTATCCATTGTCGAATGTGTTGCAGATAGTGAGCATATGTTAATGAAAAATACAATGATATAAAAAAAGAAAAGAGGCATCGTAATGAGTAAGAATTGGAGATTTGAAACAAAACAGCTACATATCGGTCAAGAAACACCGGACAGTGCCACCGGAGCGAGATGCGTTCCTATTTATCAAACTTCTTCATATGTATTTGAAAATTCAGCGCAGGCTGCAGGACGGTTTAACTTGTCCGAGGGCGGTAATATATACACAAGGCTTATGAATCCCACCTCGGATGTGTTTGAGCAAAGAATAGCGGCACTTGAAGGTGGCGTAGCTGCGCTTGCAACCTCCTCTGGCGCGGCAGCCATTACTTATTCCATTTTAAATATTGCACGTGCAGGGGACCATATTGTGTCTGCGAGTAACATTTATGGCGGCACCTACAATCTATTTGCACATACCTTGCCTGATTATGGCATTACCACCACTTTTGTGGATGGAGATGACCTGTCAAATTTTGAAAAGGCAATTTCTCATAACACGAAGGCTATTTTCATTGAAAGCATCGGCAACCCAAATGCCAGCATTATTGATGTGGATGGAGTAAGCGAAATTGCTCATGCCCACGGCCTGCCTCTCATTGTGGACAATACCTTTGCTACGCCGTATTTATTTAGACCTTTTGAGCATGGCGCAGATATTGTTGTGCACAGCGCTACAAAGTTTATCGGTGGCCATGGCACCTCCATTGGCGGAGTCATTATAGATGGTGGAAAATTCAATTGGGCGAAAGATCATAAATTTCCGGGGTTATCTGAGCCAAATGATAGTTATCATGGTGTTGTTTTAACGGATGCTGTCGGCGCACTTGCATATATTATCAAAATTCGAGTGACGCTCATGAGAGATACAGGTTCTACGATTAGTCCCTTCAACTCCTTCTTGTTCCTTCAAGGCCTGGAGACACTTTCTCTTCGCGTGGAAAGGCATGTTGAAAATACAAAACGAGTCATTGCATTTTTGCAAAATCATCCCAGAGTCGAACGTGTCAATCACCCATCCCTTGACCCGAAATATCAAGCATTGTATCAAAAATATTTTCCAAATGGAGCAGGTTCGATCTTTACCTTTGAACTCAGAGGCAGTGCGGAGGATGCCAAGTGCGTCATTGACCATTTAGAGGTATTTTCTCTTTTAGCAAACGTAGCGGATGTAAAATCCTTGGTCATCCATCCGGCCTCTACTACCCATTCGCAAATGAATGAGGAAGAGCTTTTCTTGTCGGGTATTAAGCCAAACTCCATCCGACTGTCCATTGGAACAGAACATATTGATGATATTATTGAGGATTTAGAGCAAGCGCTTTTGGTCTAATCTGGAAGACCTATTCGCAACTTTCAAGTATGCGAAACGAACATATGGAACATGTAAGCATGCATAGCGTGAGCACATGCCTCATTGATGATGAAAAGACAATTTAGAAAGGATGCTTGGGTAGTGGATATTCCACTACCCATCTTCTATGAGAGGATTATATGAAAAAGGCACTCATTGCAATGAGCGGCGGAGTTGACAGCTCTGTTGCCGCATACATATTAAAAGAGCAGGGCTTTGATTGTGTTGGGATGACTATGAAGCTGCTTGCGGATGAAGACGCAACATGTCATGAAGGGAAAACATGTTGTTCTCTTTTTGATGTAGAGGATGCACGAAGTGTTGCAAATCACCTATGCATCCCATACTATGTACTTAATTTCACTAAGCAATTTACACAAGAGGTCATCCGTCGATTTATCAAAGCGTATGAGGAGAGCGATACCCCAAATCCTTGTATTGATTGCAATCGATATATTAAATTTGATTACCTACTGCAAAAGGCCTGTGCGCTTGGGTTTGACTATATTGCTACCGGTCACTATTCTCGAATAGAGTACGACTCTGCGAGCAACCGATATCTTCTGAAAAAGGCCTTGGATTTATCAAAGAATCAGAGCTACTTTCTCTACTCGCTATCGCAGCATCAGCTTGCACATACATTATTCCCTTTAGGAGCGCTTTCAAAGGTACAGGTTCGAGAAATTGCAAATCAAAATGGCTTTGTCAATGCCAAAAAGCAGGATAGTCAAGATATTTGCTTTGTGCGTGATGGCTCTTACGCTCAGTTCATTCAGAAGTATACAGGCAAAATATTCCCTCATGGAGACTTTATAGACGAGATGGGTCATGTCATAGGGACACACCATGGAATGATACATTATACCATCGGGCAACGCAAGGGTTTAGGGCTTACCTCTTTGGCACCGTTGTATGTTTGTGCAAAAAATCCACAGAACAATACCATTACACTGAGCACGCAGAGCGGCCTATATTCCAGTCGCCTGATTGCAAATGATATTCATCTTATTGCCTTAAAAAAAATAAATGGCCCTCTGCGCATAAAGGCAAAAGTGCGCTATTCGCAAGAAGAGCAATGGTGCACGCTTCATCAACCGGATGATAAAACACTGCTTGCAGAATTTTCCCATCCTCAAAGAGCAATTACCAAAGGACAGGCAGTGGTTTTCTATGATGGGGATATCGTCCTTGGCGGAGGTACTATTTGTGGCTAATGCATATCATTTTTTCTTCACCCTTT
>CAZQDP010000106.1:0-2843 GCA_964592375.1 uncultured Eubacteriales bacterium
CTGCATATATTAACGAAGGCAAGGTATATGTACCGCTACTTCCCATTGCATCTGCTATCGAAAAAAAAGTTTTTTTAAGCAGTGGTGGCCTTATTGTCATCAGTGATACAGAAAACATTTTAAATAGTGAGCTTGACAGCGTGCTAATTGATGCGCTCATGGATTTGTTGATGGGCGGTCGTGAAATAAACTCATTCTCAAAATACTCTTCCACCTTTTACAGCAGTCGTTGGTTCAGAGAAGATGGTGGCGTTGACCCATGGGAAGGCTTCTATTCTGATTTATTGCCAAAATCAGGTACAATCAAAACAGCCAGGCAAATGATGCTGACCAATGACTTATGGACCTATTCGAATTCTACCTATGTGAAAGACTCGGATTTTGATGCATGGGCAGAAAGCGGTGTACTTCTCCAGGGTGCCCTCCCCGGCATGCTATATCCTGCAGAAACTCCTCAGGACGTGCTCCAAAATGGTGTAAATCGAGATTTTGACGGCAATACAATCAATGCTCCGTGGGTAGGCGCCGGTGAGTCAAGACCGGGCGGAAGTGCAACCAGCGAGGTTTATTTTCAGTATATGAAACAACGTGCATGTTTAGAAATTGATAAAGGTATATTTTCCTTTCAGCATGACGACTGGCTACTTGATGTTCAGTATGCTGCGTGGGGCGGTGGCTTTGATCCCTCTTTTACTGCTTACTTCAAAGAGTACCTAAGAAGAAACTATACAACTGCCCAGCTCAGCGGATTGGGGGTAGACAATATTGATACATTTCAATATAAAACTTATTTGCAGCAAAAATTGGGAGCAACCTCAAATGCAGATTATTTAGCAAAAAGATCACTGTCAAAGCTTGACTCGGCATTCAAGGATTGCTGTATAGAAACGACCATAAAATATCATATAAGAATGAGGCAAGAACTGAACATATATGCAGGCAGAACCATTGCTTATTCTGTGAATGCACCGCTCCTTCGAGGCATTCATACAGATTATGCCCTTGCAAATGATATCATTGACTTCCAGTTTGGGGAAGCTCCGGATGGAACGTATACGCCAATAAACATTGCAGCTTGGGGATCAACTATGACTGCAATGGGGAAAAGCTCTGTTATACTCCCTTTGCCACTAAGCGTTGATGGCGTAAAAAAAGGACTCGCAGCAGCGTATGCCAATGGTCAGTATTTGGCATTTCCTTGGGATGTTTATATTGGATGGAATACTCCTCGTTATTTTGGTCAAGTAGATGATTATGCCAAGGAATATCATTTCATCAGGCAATACGAGGAACTATTTAATGATTTTGAAATTCCGGCAACTATTGGTGTTTTGGCTAAGAGAAGTGCGATAGAAAAGACAACATTTGAAAATACAGTGGCACAGCTTGTTGAAGCTTCTATCCCATTTAAAAGTTTGATTTCAAATGAAAAATATCCTAAAATGGAGTTTGTTGCAGATGACCTTGTCGGGCTTTCCTATATTGTGGCATATACACCGCTATCCCAGTTTAGTGCGGCAGAACAGCAAATCATCCAAAACAGTGGAGCGGTGGTAATTGACCCTGCAATGATACCGACCATTATTGGCAGTGAAAAAGCCGTGAGTGCAACTGCCAGCGGAACGGTATACACCTTTTTAAGAGAAAAGAATATAAATAGCCGTGTTATTCATGTATTAAACCAAACTAGCACACCTCTTAACAATATTGAACTTACCATCAAAGATAAGTATATCCCTGCTGATGCTGTGTTTACTTATTACAGACCCGGTTTTGACCCTGTTATCCTGCAAAACAACAATGGAAGCGTTCTCCTGCCGGTAACAGAATATTGGGGCATTGTGGAGCTACTAAGCGAGGAAAAAGAGAATGCACTGCAAGAAGGTATGTCCTTTTTGAATATTGGCAGCCCTGCTACAGGCGGCACTGCAAACTTCGCAAATAAAAGCCTAACACTCACATCTAAAGGCATGGGAACAAACCTCGGAGTTCAAAATGATAATGGGAGCTTTGACCAGATCGCATTTGCATATAAACATATGGGCGATACCGCCAATCAAAGTATGGCTACCGTAGCCTGCTTTGAAAGTACAACCGACCCTACAGCTTCTGTTGGTATCATGGATAGAAAAACGCCTGCTTCCAATAGTCCTTTTGTGGGTCTTGTCATAGAAGGTGGCGAGCTGAAACTAAAGTATAGGGATAAATATGATGCTCACACCATCTCCGAAAAATTAAAGGATGTGAGTTTCCCAATTTATCTCAAACTGATTAGGCAAGGCAATACATATACCGCCTATTCGTCATATGATGGCATAAGCTTTGGCAATGCAATTGCTACCAAAGAGCTATCCCTTACAGGCAGCATTGGTGGTGTTTTTGCCAGTAGTAGCAATGATAAAGTGGCCGGCTCGGTAACAATTAGTCATTTGGCTTTTAAAAACTTAAATAACCTATATGAATTAGTGCTATCAAATGCAGAAATTGATGATGGTTATGCTTCGCTTGATGTGAAAATCATCAATCCGTATGACGAGATGAATTTACAAACAACGCTATATATTAGCATATATGATCAAAATACAAATCGATTAATTGGAATAAAACAAGTTCCGGTATGCTTTTTTGAGCATGAAAAAAGCATTACTGAGAACCTGTCCATCTTAAGCCTTCGTAAAGACGGACATTACAAGATGAAAGTAATGCTGTGGGATAATCAATATGTGCCACTGTCTGCTACTGCTGAGTGGATTTCATCGTAATCACTTATCACCAGCTTTTGACAGCATGATTTCTTAAAATGGATATGTTGCTAGGCGACAATACAAAAAAGCCGTAGAGTT